>JAADHG010000133.1 GCA_013151975.1 Chlorobiota bacterium
TATCATCGTTCTTAGGATCTACAGCAATATGAGCAGATTCTCCTCCTGCTGTTGCTTCCCAATCGTCTTCACTAATCGATCTTCCACTGGTTCTGTGATCTATCCTTACTGTTGAATTATCTTGTTGCGCTGCATAGATGCGGTATGGAAAATGATTATCGGTAGTTACACGATAAAACTGTGCTGTTGGCTGATTGTGGTAGGTACTCCATGTTTCGCCACCATCATATGTCACTTGAGCTCCTCCGTCATCTCCAATAATCATCCTATCTGGGTTTTCTGGAGCTATCCATAAATCATGATGGTCTCCATGTGGTGCGCCATAAGTACTAAATGTTTTTCCGCCGTCTGTACTTTTATGATAACGTACATTTAATACATAAACCACATTAACATCTTTTGTGTCAGCATATACACGTGTGTAATACCATGCACGTTGGCGTAGTTTGCGCTCGCTATTCACTTGCGCCCAAGTGTCGCCGCCATCATCACTTCTATACAACCCTCCTTTTTCTTTATTCTCAACTATGGCCCAAACACGTTGGTTATTAATAGGAGATACCGTTACACCAATAATTCCTAAGGTGTCTTTTGGAAAACCTTTGTTGGTTGATATTTCTTTCCAAGTTTCGCCGCTATCTGTACTTTTCCAAAGTGCAGAGCCTTCGCCACCAGAACTTAAACTGTATGGTGTTCGCTGTATTCTCCATGTAGAAGTATAGAGTATTCTTGGGTTTGTTGGATCAATAATTAAATCTACAACACCTGCATTTGCATTTGCAAAAAGTGTTTTGCGCCAAGTCTTTCCTCCATCTGTACTTTTATAAACTCCTCTTTCTTGAGTTGGTTTATAAAGATTGCCCATAACACCTGCATATACAATATCTGAATTTGTTGGATGGACAACAATTCTTGGAACATGTCTTGACTTTTTTAACCCAGCTGAAGTCCACGTTTTTCCAGCATCGACACTTTTCCAGATACCATATCCTGAAGATACATTTCCTCTAACGGTTTTTTCTCCTCCACCAACATAAATTACATTAGGGTCATTTTTTGAAACTGTTATCGCTCCAATACTTCCTCCAAAAAAACCATCAGAAATATTCTCCCATGTACGACCGCCATCTGTTGTTTTCCAAATTCCTCCTCCTGCAGCTCCAAAATAATAGAGGTTAGGTTTGTTTGGAACGCCTGTTACAGCTGAACTTCGTCCGCCTCTAAAAGGACCTATAAGCCTGTATTCTAGAGCACCATATTGGTCTTCGTTAATGTTTTGTGCTTCGATTTCAGTGTGACTAAATAACAATAGAGTTATTGCTATAAATAAGGGTGATAATCGCATGTTAATTTTTAGTTTGGTTATGAAGAAATAAATGTAAGAATTTAATATTATTCTCATTAAGTTAAAGACAATTTTAACTAAACATTAAAGATTAATTTTTATGTTCCCACTCTTCAATCCACTTTGAGAGTAATAGAATCCAATCGGCATTATCATTTAAACAAGGAATTGTTGTGAATTCTTTACCGCCAACTTCATGGAAAATTTCCTGACCTTCTATCGCAATTTCTTCAAGAGTTTCTAAGCAATCACTCACAAAAGCAGGTGTTACAATTGCCATGTTTTTAACGCCTTGGTTTCCTAAGCGTTCAATAGTTCTATCGGTATAAGGTTGCAGCCAAGGATCAAACCCAAGACGCGATTGAAATGAGGTTGAATATGTGCTATCTTTAAGCTGAAGTTTTTCTGCTAACAATCGTGTTACTTCATAGCATTGATGTCGATAACAAAACGCATGCGCTTTTGATGGTGTTTTACAACAACTCCCATCAATTTTACAATGCGACTTAGTAACATCCCGCTTTCTTATATGTCGTTCTGGAACGCCATGATAAGAAAATAATAAATGCTCGTAAGGCTTCTCTTTTAAAGCCTCTCTAATTGAATTAGCAAGAACATCTATATAATCTTCTTTGTTGTAAAATGCAGGCAACGATTCAATTTTAAGATTAGGGAAATGTGCTTTACGCTCTTCTTCTGCTAAAACAGTAATTGTTTCTGTTGTAGCCATCGCAAACTGAGGATATAAAGGGATTAATAAAACTTCATCAACACCTTTATCGGTCAGTTCTTGAAGCCCGTTTTTTATAGTCATACTTCCGTAGCGCATTGCTAATGCAACTGGAATATTTATTTGCTTTTGAATTTTTTCTTGAAGTCTTTCGGAAATTACAATAAGTGGCGATCCTTCGTCCCACCATATTTTTTTATATGCTTCAGCTGAAGCTTTTGGCCGTGTGTTTAAAATGATGCCTTTAACTAATAAGGTTCTTGCAAGAAGAGGAAAATCAATAACGCGTTCGTCCATTAAAAATTCTCCTAAATACTTTTTAACATCTTTGGGATTAGGGCTGTCTGGAGAACCTAAGTTAACTAGTAAAACACCTTTTTTCATATGCTTTTTTTCAAATCACGAAGATACAGACAAAATATATTTTTTAGGTGTTGTGCCATACTTCTTTTTAAATGCTGCAATAAAATGACTTGCTGTACTGTATCCCACTTTTAAACCTACTTCATTTACATTATAATCTCCTGATTCTAATAATTTTCTCGCCACTTCCATTTTATACTCAAACAAAAAACCGTACACGGTATCTCCATAAATTTGTTTGAATCCTTCTTTAAGTTTTTTTAAGCTCAAACCAATCTCATCAGCCAATTCCTGTAATCCAGGTGGCTCTGCCATTCTAGAAATAATAATATCCTTTGCTTTTCTAATCTTTATTACATTAGTCTCATCTACCAAAAACGGACATTGCTCAACATTTGCATCTTCACTCCTATTGAAATACAAACTTAAAAGCTCGTATGCTTTTCCTTTAAAATATAAGTTTTTGATGGATTGATTTAGGTTATAATTTATCATTTGATTTAAAACAATGGCCATTGAAGGTGTTATTTTACCATCTTTATAATATTTTTTATCCTTATTGTCATCACTCAAAAAAGTAATATAGTCTGCCTCTTGAGAAAACAAGCCATGAAATCTTTTAATAGAAATTAACAATGTAATTAGCCACGATTTCGAATTTATTTCAAGACGAATCGGTAATTCTCGCTGTGGATTATATAATAGCAATGAGTTTTCCTCGGGAATATCTAATGTATATCTTCCGTTATTAAAATTAAATTTACTTGATCCTTTTAAGCAAAAATGAAACTGAATATAACTGCTATCTATTTCACGGTTAAGGGTTTTAACATCTGAAGCATTGTTTTGATAGGTTAACACACAAAACCCTTCGTCAACTTTTGTTTCTTCAAAAGTTCCTTGAGCGATGTTTTTTATATGCTTGTCTACTATGCCTTTATCCTTCATGTCAAGAGGTTATCCTTCCTTATTTCTATCAAAAGTACTGAATTCATTGTAAAAACATGACAAAAATCATTTTCTGTTAAAAAATAATTCTAAAAACCCACAAACGATACTAAAAGTTCTTATAGCGTTGTTTTTTTAAATTACTGCTACTTAATTTTGTTTTATTAATTCCAATAAAGCAATGAAACAATTTGATACTTCTAGAGGAACATACTTCTACGTTATCGGTTTAAGTTATAAAAAAGCCGATGCTAAGATTAGAGGGCGTTTTAGTTTAGATGATACTGCAAAACAAAACTTGTTAAATCAAGCTAAAAATAATGGTATTGAAAGCCTAATTGTTACTTCAACCTGTAACCGAACAGAAATTTACGGCTTTGCACAACACCCCTTTCAACTTATAAAATTACTTTGCGATAATACTGTTGGTACCGTTGATGAGTTTCAAAAAGTAGCGTACGTCCATAAAAAAGGAGATGCTATTTCTCATATGTTTAGAGTAGGCTCTGGTTTAGATAGCCAAATTCTAGGAGATTTTGAAATTATTAGTCAGCTTAAAAATAGCGCAGTAGTTTCCAAAAAAAATAGTTTGTTAAATACATTTTTAGAACGCTTAGTGAATTCTGTAATTCAAGCAAGTAAACGTATTAAAAACGAGACTGAGATATCTTCGGGTGCAACTTCAGTATCTTTTGCTTCTGTACACTATATCTTTAAAAATGTTGAGGATATTACAAATAAAAATATTTTACTTTTTGGTACTGGTAAAATTGGAAGAAATACTTGTGAAAACTTAGTTAAGCATACCCACAATGAACAAATTACGCTTATTAATCGTACTAAAGACAAAGCAGAACGGGTTGCGGGAAAATTTAATCTTGTTGTAAAAGAATATGCAAACCTGCAAGAAGAGATTAACAAATCAGATATTTTAATTGTTGCTACTGGAGCTCAAAATCCAACCGTTGACAAACACCTAATTCAAAACAACAAGCCTCTTTTAATTTTAGACTTATCGATTCCGAAAAATGTAGATAATAATGTTGAGGAACTTAAAAATGTAAAACTTGTTCATCTTGATTATTTGTCACAAATCACGGATGAAACTTTAGAAAACAGAAAAGCACACATTCCACTTGCCGAAAGTATTATTGAAGAAGTAAAAACCGAATTTAATAGCTGGCTAGAAAACCGAAAATTTGCACCAACCATTAAAGCTTTGAAATATAAATTGAATGATTTTGCAACAAATGAAATAGACACTCAACGAAAAAAACTGCCTAACTTCAATGAAGAACAAGCTGAACTAATTAGCAACAATATCATTCAAAAAATTACCAATCATTTTGCACATCATTTAAAAGATGATAATATTCCAACTAACGAAAGTCTTGAACTTATTAAAAAAGTATTCCAGTTAGAAGAAACTTCAGAATATGTCTAAAATTATTAAAATTGGTACTCGCGATAGTGAACTCGCACTATGGCAGGCAAATGCCGTACAACAAATGTTGGAAAAGCTTGGACACAAGTCTGAGTTAGTTCCTGTAAAATCAACAGGCGATTTAGTATTAAACAAACCACTATACGAATTAGGTATTACTGGAATTTTTACACGTACTTTAGACATTGCAATGCTTAATAACGATATTGATATCGCTGTACATTCCTTAAAAGATGTACCAACACTTTTACCCAAAGGCATTGTACAAGCCGCTGTTTTAAAACGGGGAAACATAAGAGACACTCTGGTTTTTAAAAACAATGAAGAATTTTTATCGCAAAGAGATGCTGTTATTGCTACTGGAAGTTTAAGACGTAGAGCACAGTGGTTAAACCGATTTCCAACACATACTCTTGTAGATTTACGAGGTAACGTAAATACCCGTTTACAAAAACTAGAAGACAATGATTGGAATGGTGCTATTTTTGCCGCTGCTGGTTTGGGTCGCATTGGATTACGACCACAAAACGCTATTAATTTAGAATGGATGATTCCTGCTCCCGCTCAGGGTGCGGTTATGATTACTGCTCTGGAAGAAGATAACGACATCAGAACCATTTGTTCAGAACTTAATCATGAAGAGACTGAAATTTGCACCTCTATAGAACGTCAGTTTTTAAATCGTTTAGAAGGTGGTTGTTCTGCTCCAATAGGTGCTATTGCATATATTAAAGACGAGCAAGTATTATTTCATGGTATCCTGTTAAGTAAAGATGGTACTAAAAAAATAGAAGTTAAAAGAGTTGAAAAACTAGGTGAACATCAGGATATGGCAACCTTTTGTGCTGACTATGTTATTGAGCGTGGTGGTAAACGCCTAATGGATGATTTAAAAGCCGTTGATAAAAAAGTGAATGTATATTCAACAAAAACATTAACTGAAGCACAGCAGAATCTATTTCATAACGACATTAAAGTAAATAGCTCAGATTTTATTCAAATTAACACCAATAGAATAAAACCATTCCTATTAAAATCTGAAGTAAAGAATGTAATTATCACCAGTAAAAATGCTGTAGAAGCATTAATTACAAATATTCCTGCTGAAGAATTGCAGTTTAAAAACATTTATTGCGTTGGTCGCCGTACAAAACGTATGGTAGAACAAAAAATTGGCAAAGTGACACATTCTGAAAAGAACGCAAAAAAATTAGCTGAATACCTTGTAGAGTATATTGAAGGCACAGAAGTTACTTATTTTTGTAGTGATTTGCGTTTGGATGATTTACCAAATATTCTATCTGAGAATAACATCACCGTAAACGAAGTTGAAGCTTATAGTACAAAATTTGCTTCAGAAAAAATTGATGACAACGTGGAAGGTATTATGTTTTACAGCCCATCCACAGTAAAAAGTTATTTGTTAGAAAATCAAGCAGATAAAATTGCATTTTGTATAGGTGAAAGTACCGCTGCTGAAGCAAAAAAACGTTTTAAAGATGTGAGAGTTGCTAAAGTGCCAACTGTGGAAAGTGTTATAGAATTAGTGAATTTGAATTATGTATAAAATAATTATGTCATGCTGAGCTTGTCGAAGCGCAATCGAAACCTATACAAATTGAAGTATAATTAAAAAGATTCCCGCCTTCGCGGGAAATGTTATGATAAAGAACGATTTATTTTTAAGAGCTTTAAAAGGCGAAACCGTTAATCGTCCTCCCGTTTGGATGATGCGTCAAGCAGGACGCTATTTGCCTGAGTTTATTGCAATACGTGAGAAGTACGATTTCTTTACTCGCTGTCGTACACCTGAACTAGCAAGTGAAATTACAGTACAACCTATTCGCCGTTTCGGGATGGATGCAGCCATTTTATTTAGTGATATTTTGGTTATCCCTCAAGCGATGAATATTGAGGTGCAAATGAAACCCAATTTTGGCCCTTATTTACCAAATCCTGTTCGTGACCAGAAAGACGTGGATAATGTAATAGTTCCTGATGTTAATGTGGAATTAGATTATGTATATCAAGCTATAAAAGCAACTAAAGAATTATTAAATAACGAGATTCCTTTAATTGGTTTTGCAGGTTCGCCTTGGACTATTTTATGCTACGTTGTACAAGGTCAAGGTAGTAAAACCTTTGATAAAGCAAAAGCATTTTGTTTTACAAACCCTATTGCTGCTCATCAATTATTACAAAAAATAACGGATACTACTATTGCCTATTTAAAAGCAAAAGTTAACGCAGGTGTCGATGTGGTTCAAATTTTTGATTCTTGGGGAGGTATGTTATCTCCAACAGATTATCAAGAATTTTCTTGGCAATACATCAATCAAATTATTGAAGCCTTAAAAGACGATGCTCCAGTAATTGCCTTCGGAAAAGGGTGTTGGTTTGCTTTAGAAGATATGGCAAAAAGTAATGCTAGCGCATTAGGAATAGACTGGACTATAACAGCACAAAACGCACGCTATTTAACAGGTGGAAA
>JAADHG010000126.1 GCA_013151975.1 Chlorobiota bacterium
CATTTAAATCGGCACCTTGATTAAGTAAATGAGTAGCAAATGAGTGCCTTAATATATGTGGACTCTTTTTTACTTTTGTTGATGCTTTACTAAAATAATCATTTATAATTCTATACACAAGGGTTTCATATATTTTATCTCCTTTTTTAGTTAAAAATAAAATATCTGTGTCATTTATTTTTTTCAACGTATTTCTCTTTCTTATATATGTTTCTAATACCCTCAATACTGAATCTAATAACGGTAAAAAACGTTCCTTATTTCTTTTACCTAAAACTTTAAGTATTTTATTAGAAACATCGACATCTTTCAATTTAAGCTGTACTAGTTCTATACGTCGTATTCCTGTTGAGTAGAACAATTCTATTATTAGTTTATCTCGAATGCCTTCAAAAGAATCATCAAAATTAAAGTCTTCTAAAACCGTACTAACTTCTTTTTCTGAAAATGGTATCTGTATTTTCTTGCTTGTTTTTAAGGCTTTGTGTTTTGCTAATGGATTTACTTTTATCACCTCCACTTTTAATAGAAACTTATAATAGGAATTAAGCGATGATGTTTTTCTATTAATACTTCTGTTTGATATTCCAGAATCAACCAGATGTATAATCCAGCTTCTTATTTGAGAATAGTTAACCTCGTTTATGTTGCTATCTGTAAATCTCTCCTTATTAAACTCATGAAAAGTTTCCAAATCCCTTCGGTATGCATTTACTGTATGCAATGAATATTTCTTTTCAAGTAAAAGATAATCGATAAATGTTTTAAAGGACATACTTTGCTACTAACTTATTATAAAAATACAAAACTTTACAATGGTTAGCTTAATTATATAAAAAAATCCCACAATATAATTGTGGGATTTTAATGTATTTATTTACAGCTTTCTAGATTTCTTCTGCATCTCTTAATCGCTGTATGTATTGTGCTTTTTGAATTTGAGCTCTACGTACTACTGAAGGTTTATTAAACTGCTTACGTGTTTGTAAAGATCTTTTCGTTCCAGTTTTATCAAACTTTCTCTTAAAACGCTTTAGCGCTCTATCTATATTTTCTCCTTCTTTAATTGGTATTATTAACATAGTGTCTTAACCTCCTCTCTTTTAGAATTTCGCCTCGATAAATATCGGGATGCAAAGATATAACTAATTATAAACTTACAAACCTAATTCTATATTATTTTAAAATATTTCTGGCTATAACGAGTTTTTGAATTTCGGTTGTACCCTCGCCTATAGTACACAACTTTGAGTCTCTATAAAATTTCTCTACAGGAAACTCTTTGGTATAACCATAACCACCGTGAATTTGCACCGCTTCATTAGCTGCTCTAACACATACTTCGCTAGCATACATTTTTGCCATTGCTCCAATTTTGGTCATTTTCTCTCCAGAATTTTTCTTGGAAGCTGCCTTATGCAACAATAATTCTGAAGCTTCAATTTCAGTAGCCATATCTACTAGTTTAAAAGAAATCCCCTGAAAGCTAGAAATGGGTTTCCCAAACTGAACGCGTTCTTTTGAATATTTTAGAGCTGCTTCGTAAGCTCCTTTTGCAATGCCTAACGATAATGCGCCAATTGAGATTCGACCACCATCTAAAACTTTTAAGGATTGTACAAAGCCTTCGCCTTCTTCCCCTAACATATTATCTTTATGCACACGACAATTATCAAAAATTAATTCGGCAGTTTCACTAGCGCGCATTCCAAGCTTATCTTCTTTTTTTCCAGAAGTAAATCCTGCTGTTCCTTTTTCAATAACAAAAGCAGACATGCCGTGAGAATCGCCTTTTTCTCCAGTTCTTGCTATTACCACAGCAACATCTCCACTTATGCCATGAGTAATAAAATTTTTGGCTCCGTTTAATATGTAGTAGTCGCCATCTTTTATCGCTGTGGTATTCATACCACCAGCATCACTACCTGTATTATGCTCGGTCAATCCCCAAGCACCAATCCATTCAGCTGATGCTAACTTTGGCAACCATTTTTGTTTTTGAGTTTCGTTACCAAAATAATAGATATGTCCTGTACATAATGAGTTATGTGCAGCTATTGATAGTCCTATAGAAGGATCTACTTTAGAAATTTCTTCAATAATAGAAATGTATTCATGATATCCTAAACCTGAACCTCCATATTCTTCTGGAATAAAAACACCCATAAATCCCATTTCTCCAGCTTTTTTAAAAACCTCAACAGGAAATGTTTGAGCTTCGTCCCACTCCATAATATGTGGACGAATATGCTGTTCTGCAAAGTCTTTAGCAGAGGCTGCAATCATTAATTGCTCTTCACTATAATTAAAATTCATAGACATTAATTTGGTACGTGTTAATTGAGGGTCAAATATAATTTAATTATCTCAATTTTGTCAATTGGAAAACCTTTTACTTTAGTTAATTCATCAAAAGATTTATAGCCTTCTCTTAAGGTTCGTTGCTCAATAATTTCGTAAGCCAATTCATAATCTACATGCTGAATGGTAACAAGCTCTTCAATAGTTGCTAAATTAAGTTTAGTCTTTACAATATGTCGTGGTGTTTTTACAGTAAATTCATTATTTATTCGCTCTATTACTTCAGGTGATAAGCCATACACATCTTGAAGTTGTACATTATCAATAAACCCTCCAATAAATTTATTTCTAAAATCAATAATGCGTTGTGATAGTTTTTCTCCTATGCCATTTATTTTTCTGAGTTGTTGTATTGTTGCAGTGTTTAAATCTAATTTTTGTTTGTAGGTTTTTTTTACATTACTATAATTGACAAAGCTACGCTTGAGTTTAGGATTTGTGACCCAATCTGGGAACTTAAAATATGGAGAGATTACAGCCAATAAAGAGTCTGAAATCTTAGTGACGTTTTGAAACTGTCTTGCAGAATTTATCCATTTATCTTGTTTTCTAAATTGAAGTAATCTATCAATCTCTTCATTAGTCATTCCTAAAATGTAACCTTTATAGTCCGTTATGTAATTAGGATTAAACGGATACATTTTCGGTTTTCTATTCTCAATTTCGACCAAGCGTAATGAATCTACTTCATTTTGAAATTGTTCTAATTCAACTTGATTAATTGGAACATCATCAGAAGAAAAGTCAACAAAAAAGTACAGATATTGAAAGATTACAATAAGCAGTAGCAATAAAAAAATCCCACTTCGTTGTTTTCTGGAAAACTTGAAATGGGATTTTAATTTATTCATTCTTAGTTCTTTAAAACTAAAAGTACAAAATATTTTTTAGTTTGCTTTTTTGGCTTTTATTGCTGCCATATACTTATTGAGTTCTTCTTTAACTTTAGGTGCAAGTAAAACAATACCAACCATGTTTGGTACCATCATAGCAAAAATCATGGCGTCTGAAAATCCAATTACAGAACCTAAACTTGCTGCAGCACCAATAACAACAAATATACAAAACATGATTTTATAAGCATATTCCATTTTTTTTGTTCTTCCGAATAGATACGCCCAACCTTGAAAACCATAATACGACCAAGAAATCATTGTGCTAAATGCAAATAATACCACTGCAACTGTAAGCACATAAGGGAACCAAGAAATTGCGGATTCAAATGCGCCAGAGGTTAGTAAGATAGCTTGTGCATCATTCAATCCCGAATTTGAAGCTGTAACATTTCCTGTTATAATTAACACTAAAGCTGTCATGGTACAAATAACAACTGTATCAATAAATGGCTCTAGTAAAGCAACCATTCCTTCAGATGCTGCATATTTTGTTTTCACTGCTGAATGTGCGATAGATGCTGACCCTACTCCTGCTTCATTTGAGAAAGCAGCACGTCTAAATCCTTGAACTAATACTCCAATTGCTCCACCTGCAACACCTTCTGGACTAAATGCACCATCAAAAATTTGTACAAATGCAGTTCCAATCATATCATAGTTTGCGAAAATTACAAATAAGGAAGCTGCAACATAAATTACAACCATAAATGGTACAATCTTGTCTGTAACTTTTGCTATTTTTTTAATTCCTCCTATAATAACAATACCAACTAGTACAGCCATTATTAAACCAAATAACCATCCTCTTCCATGAAGAAAAGAAGCTTCTCCTCCTGTAATGTTTTCAACTAATTGAAATGCTTGATTTACTTGGAACATATTTCCACCACCTATAGAGCCTCCAATTACGAAAACAGCAAATAATCCTGCAAGTACTTTACCTAGTTTACCAAGCCCTTTTGATTTTAACCCTTTAGTTAAATAATACATTGGACCTCCATATACGGTTCCATCTTCTGCTATATCTCTATATTTTACACCAAGTGTACACTCTACAAATTTTGATGCCATTCCTAAGAACCCAGCAACTATCATCCAGAACGTGGCTCCAGCTCCACCAATAGATACTGCAATTGCAACTCCCGCAATATTTCCTAACCCTACTGTTGCTGACAAAGCTGCTGTTAATGCCTGAAAATGTGATACTTCTCCTTCATGACCTTCTACTCTAATTGTATCAGGATTGTCTCCATCATCAGTGAAAACAGAATCAGAAACTTCAACTTTATGATCATGTCTTCCTTCTAAATCATCATACTTACCACTAACTATTCTTATGGAAGTTAAAAATCCTCTAAAGTTTATAAAATTAAAATAAAATGTGAAGTAGGTTGCTCCAAGAATTAAAGGGAATAATACCCAATAAACTTTTACATCTCCACCAAAATCAATTTGATAAAATATTAAATTCACAAACCATCCAGTAGCATTTCCGAAAGCTTGATCAATTTTTTCATCAACTCCCATTTCTTGCGCTTTTTGTGCAAATGTTAAAAGAGGTAATATTAAAGTAAAAATAGATAGAAGATATTTCTTCATAATTGAAAAATATTAGTTAGTAGTTTTATTTAAAATTTAAATATAAAGCCAGCAAGATGCTAAAAAAAAACGAATTCTTAAAACATATGCTGTTAAAAAGGTCTTAGTCTAACCAATATTATAAACTGAATTAAGCTTTTGTATTTGCTCTGGTCTTCCAAGAACTATCACCTTGGAATTAGGAATTAATTCTTGATTTGCCTCTGGATTTACAATATATTCTCCATTAACATCTTTATAACCAATTACATTGCATCCTGTTTTTTTACGAAGGTCAAGATCTTTGATGGTTTTTATTTTGTCTGTATTATATAATTTTTCTACAGGAATTTCTTCAATATTAATATTTGCTTTTCCAACTATAGAAAGATTATCGATAAACTCTATTAAGCCTGGAACAACTACTAAAGATGCCATGTGATCACCTCCAATTCTATCTGGTAAAATAACATTGTTGGCTCCTGCAAGTTTTAGTTTTTGGTACGAAGTATCTTGTGATGCACGACTAATTATATTCATATTTTTATTAATCTGTCTTGCAGATAATACTACAAACAAATTATCAGCATCATTGGGTAATGCCGAAATTAAACAATCTGCTCTTTCTATTCCAGCTTGGAAAAGAATTTCATCTTCATTGGCATTTCCTTGTACAAAAGGTACAAGTTCACTTTGAAACTTATCAATAATCTCTTTATTTTTCTCGATAACAACAAATGCTTTTTTATAAGCTAGTAATTTTGTTGCTGCTTGTTTTCCGTTTCTTCCATAACCACAAATAATAATATGGCTTTTAAGACTATCAATACGCTTTTGCATCTTTTTTTGTTTTATTTCTTCAACATCGTTTTTGCTCAAAATATATTCGGTAATTACTTTTATTGCAAAACCAACAATCACTACACTTGTAAGTATTAAAAATACAGTAAAAATCTTTGACTCATCATCAAGTGGTTGTACTTCTCCAAAACCAACAGTAGTAACTGTAATTACCGTCATATATATGGCATCGATCCAAGACAGGTTAGACATAAATTTAAAACCAACTACGCCTATAAAAAGCAATACACAAAGCAAAAATATTGCTGTGTTTATCTTAGATCTAAACAATTTTATAATTGTATTATTCATAGTTTATAAATCGAAAACTGAAGAGCGCTTGGTATAAACAATATCTTTAATGTGCATCCAAAATGCTATAAATAAATACAGTGCAAATCCAAATCCAACGGTTACAAAAGTTAAATACATAAATGAAGTTCTTACCACTTTTGCTCTAATCCCTAAACGATCAGCAATGCGCTGACACACATAATAACCATGTTTTTGAAAATAGAGTAATACTTTATAAAAAATATTCATGCTGCAAGTTAATTAAATCTATGTAATTAATGCATTACCCACAGCGCATTGTAAACATTTATTTTTAACACAATAGTTGTTTTTTAATTGCAATAATGCTTGTGAGTGTAAAGCCGAAGTGGATACTTTTTTTAATGTTTCAAATTTATTTATAATACTGTTTTTTTCTGAAGCTAATCGTTGCATAAGCAGTATAATTTCTTCATTAACCATTTTGCCTTGGTGTTTGGCATAACTAAATTTAAGCGGAATAATAGTATTAATAAGTAATAAATCTATAAATACTTTTGTGGTTTTTTTAGTTGATTTTTTAGATTCCTTGCCAAAGGTATAATGTGTTTCCCAAAAAATAGATGTAGCAACGGTAAATAATGAATATAATTCTTCCAACGATCTTGAAGTAATAATTTTTGAAAACAAATTTTGATGCTTATGATATAAATTAGCAAGTTGAGATAATCTTATTGTTGGGAAATTTGGAGGTCTTAGCCTAAAAAATTGTAACGGTATAACACCTTGTTGAGACAACATGAATTTTTGACTTAAAAATTGATATTCGTTTTTTAATTCTAAAACATAAGGCTCTTGGACATCACTTTCTAATAATCCAAATTGTCCAAAAAATAAGGCTTCTAAGCTTAATAGTTTTGATTGATTCTTTCTAAGTAATGAAAATTTAAATGATTTTGACAAACTATAAAACGCTTCGCCATTTACTTTCAACCCAAAGTTTTTGGCTAGCAATTTAAATAAGACTGCTTCCCAATTATTTGTTGACTGTTTGAGTAAGGTTTCAATTTCATCAGATTTACGTTCTAAACGTTCAAAATATAAACGCTCTAACCAATTATTTAATAGAAAATCATCAACTTGATTAAAATCACTTTCGCAATTAATCCATTTTTGTGTTTTGTTAAATAACCTCTGATAATTTTGTAAAACCTCTTGAGATACTATACTTTTTAATTCCACTGTTGGGCTTTGTGTATTATCTTTTCTAAAGATGGTGAATATAAGGCTGTTGTCGTCGGAAAGTTAAC
>JAADHG010000286.1 GCA_013151975.1 Chlorobiota bacterium
GTCTGGATAAGGAATATTTAATTCTTCAAAAAAGGTGTCACTTAAATTTTTATCATAATGCTGTCCAGTATGTACTAGTCTAAAATTAATACCAGAACCTTGCTGTTTTTTAATTTTGATAGCATCAATTATAGGAGCTATTTTTATAAAATTAGGTCGTGCTCCAGCTACTATGGTTATGTTCATGAGTTTTGGTTTAATAAAGATGAAAACTGCTTCAATTTACCACTTTTTAAACGGCGTAACTGATGTTGCCTATCAAAAACAATGACCAACCCTTTTTCAAGATAGCGTTCCATGGCACTGCTTATCGCTTTAGTATTTTCTTCTGAAAGTTGTTCGTCACTCACATAATTAATTTTAAAAGTATCTTTTTTAAGTTGCTCTATAACAAATTCTTTTACATTTCCATCATTTTCAATAATGCTTTTGGTAATGTAGTAAAAGGTTAAACCTGCTGCTTTTTTTCCGCTTGGCAATACAACAATATCACTAGTTCGTCCAACAAGTTTTTCTAAAATAGGTTTTCGTAATGTACTTTCTTTCGAAATCACACCAATATCACCAATATCGTACCTAATAAAAGGATGTGCTTTATTGTATAAGGAGGTAATTACAATATGCCCTTCTTTACCATGAGGCAATGGATTATTATTGTTGTCTAATACTTCAATAAAAAGTGTTTCGCTATTAAGTTGCCATTGGTTATTAGTGTTTTGAAACGCAATAAGATCTAATTCGGAAGCACCATATTCATTAATCACAGGAACACCAAATTGGGTTTCTAAAAGCGTTTTGTCATCATCAAACAACATTTCGGCAGTGACAATACACACTTTTAGTGTTGGACAAATCTGCTTTAAAATAATATTCTTTTTTTGTAAAAATTTCGCAAATTGTACTATTGCGCTAGTATAACCATTAACGTAATCGAATTTTGAAACACTAAATTTCTGAACACAACGCTCAAATGCCGAATCGCTTAAATCGAATATTGAAAATCGATAACGATTACTAAAATAGTCTTTAATGCGTTCTTTATAATGGCTTTTCTTGTCTAATGGAATACCATAAAATCGCGCTTGTTTAGAACGATTAAAATCCAGATGATACCACGAAAAGCGATCTTGAATCTCGGCCCAAGTCATAGCATGGCAAAATTTATCTTTAGCGAAAATAAAAGGATCACCAGAAGACCCTGACGTTTTGTTTATATAAACAGTTTTTTCTGTGAAATTATCAGAAAGACGTTTATGTAATGGTTGTTGCAAATCGCGTTTTGTCATTATGGGAATACTACTCCAGTTTAAAGCATCAGCACCATTTGCAAAGGACTTGTAAAACGGATTATTTGCTAAATGATAAGTTATAATACGCTCCTTTTGCTGTTTAATATAAGCCTTAAATTCAATGTCGCTTTTCTTCTGAATTTGTTGCAATAGTTGCTTTGCTTTCAGGATAGGAAAACCATTGAGTTGTAATGAGAAATCGAATATATTTAAAGACAAAATTAAGGATATAATATTTTTGTAAAGTAAAGAAATATTTTAATCTCATTAAAAAGTATTATTTCTTTACTTCTCAGATTCTCGTTCCGATAGCTATCGGGATTGCGATAGTGACAGTTTAATTTGAAACTTCAAAGTTGAATCTTTGAAGAATTCTTTTAGTAATTAATTATTTTTTAAGCGTAAAAGCAATTATTTTTGCACTCAACAAAAGCACAGCACAATGAATATCTTAATTCTAGGCTCTGGCGGAAGAGAACACACTTTCGCTTGGAAAATGGCTCAAAGTCCTTTATGTAAACAGTTATTTGTAGCTCCTGGAAATTCTGGCACTTCACAGCTGGCAACAAATATAGATATCAAAGTCACAGATTTTCAATCAATAAAAAAGTTGGTTTTAAATGAAAATATTGAGATGGTTGTTGTTGGCCCAGAAGACCCATTAGTTCAAGGAATTCATGATTTTTTCTTAAACGATAAAGACTTAAATCACGTTACTGTTATTGGTCCACAGGCAAATGCCGCACAATTAGAGGGAAGTAAAGAGTTTGCTAAAGAGTTTTTAATCAGACACCATATTCCAACGGCGGCTTACAAGAGTTTTACAAAAGAAAATGTAGAAGAAGGATATTTATTTTTGGATACACTAAGCCCCCCTTACGTGCTTAAAGCAAATGGATTAGCGGCAGGGAAAGGGGTTCTTATTTTAAATGATTTAGACGAAGCTAAAAAAGAGTTAAAGCAGATGCTGGTTGATGCAAAGTTTGGAGATGCTAGCACCAAGGTTGTTATAGAAGAGTTTCTGGACGGTATTGAGTTAAGCTGTTTTGTACTTACCGATGGGACCGATTATAAAATATTACCAACAGCTAAAGACTACAAACGCATAGGAGAAGGAGATACAGGATTAAACACAGGAGGCATGGGAGCAATTTCTCCAGTGCCTTTTGCAGATAAGGGGTTAATGACAAAAATTGAAGAACGTATAGTAAAACCAACTATTTTAGGACTTCAAAAGGATAATTTGCCATACAAAGGTTTTGTTTTTATAGGACTCATTATGGTGGGTAACGACCCATTTGTAATTGAATATAATGTGAGAATGGGAGACCCAGAAACCGAAGTGGTTTTACCTAGACTTAAAAATGATTTAGTCGAAATATTTCAAGCCATTGGAAACCAAAACATAAAAAACATTGAAATTATTATTGATGACCGCTCAGCGGCAACTGTAATGCTAGTGTCTGGAGGCTATCCAGAAGTTTATGAGAAAGGAAAAGAAATCACAGGCATTGAATCTATTTCTGATGCATTAGTATTTCATGCAGGAGCAAAGATTGAAAATAACAAAGTAGTGACTTCTGGAGGACGTGTAATGGCAATTACATCCTTTGGTAAGGATTATAAAGAGGCATTAAGAAAAACCTATCAAAATATTGAAAAACTACATTTTGATAAGATGTATTATCGTAAAGATTTAGGATTTGATCTATAAATAAGAGTGAGACGTAATGCTTTTGTCTTCTTCACCATTATCATTATAGGATTTTAATTGTTTCATCCAATATAAAAATGCTGAGAAACCAATAATAATTAAAATCCAAGACACCACATTGGCTGCCCACCAATTGTCAAGCTGTATCTCTCTCAAAGCATCGTAAGGTGCAAATAAAACATTTACAAATAAGTCCTGTATGGCATAAAAAAAATCTTTCATTGGGTAATGATCTTATATTTATAATGCAAAACTACATATTTTTTTTCGTTTTAAATTTTAAAAGAATCAAAAAAATAGAGTAATTTCCCTTTGCTCACGATTTAATTATTTTGAACATCAGAAGAAATCCAGAAACGCTTTAAATGATTACAAGATTTTTTAAAACATCTAAGCCAATACATATAGTAATAATAGCAGTATTTACACTAATTGTATTTAGTATTACTAGTTTAGGCAATATTAATGAAGGATTAAGTTTTGGGATTGCTATAAAAGCGCTAAGTAAATACAGTATTGTTTTAATTTCTATACTTACATTGAGTTTTTTAGTAAAGAAAAATAAACTTACCAATAACAACAATTACGATATCTTGATTTATGGATTGCTACTAGCGATTTTACCAATCACCATGCAGGTTACTAATATTTTACTAGCTAATTTTTTTATTCTTTTAGCTTTACGACGAATTATTAGTCTGAGGTCTAATATTAATGTAAAGAAGAAGCTGTTTGATGCTGCCTTTTGGATTGCAGTAGCAGCATTGTTTCATTTTTGGGCAATTCTATTTTTTGTTTTAATAATTGCAGCACTGTTGTTATATTCTATAGCACACTTTAAAAATTGGATTATTCCTTTTATAGGTGTGATTGTTGCAATGCTAATTACAACAAGTTATTTTGTTATTGTTTATGGAAGCTTTGAAAAACTATTTAATTATATGGAAACCATAAGTGCTAACTTTTCAAGTGAAACGTTTACAACACTAACTTTTGAAGTATCTGTTATTGGAGCTCTCGGAACGTGGGCATTAATTTTTTACAGTATTAATCTAAGACAGAAACAAAAAGCATATAGACCAATGTATGTGCTTATTCTTATTGCTTTTTTAATAGGGTTAGCGGTAATTTTTATTTCACCAAATAAAGATGGGAGTGAATTTCTTTTTATATTTCCAGTTCTAGCAATTATAATGGCGAATTATTTAGAATCTGTTAAAAAACCATGGCTTGCCGAGTTATATGTGTGGTTTTTAATTTTTACGCCAATCACACTTTTAATGCTGTAGTTTACTACCAAAAGCCAAATCGCCTGCATCTCCTAATCCAGGGATAATATAGCCTTTGTCATTCAGTTTATTATCTACAGTTGCAATCCACAAATGAGTGTTTTCATTAAATTGCTCACTCACAAAGTCAACACCTTTTTGTGCTCCAATAACACAAATTAAATGCACTTCTTTTGGAGTTCCAAACGGTTTTAAAGCTTGAAAAGTGGCGAGCATTGATTGACCCGTTGCTAACATTGGGTCTGCCAAAATAAGCGTTTTGTTTTCTAAACTTGGACAAGCCAAATATTCTACAACAATTTCAAAACTTTCAGGATTATCTCTATGATGTCTGTATGCTGAAATAAACGCATTTTCTGCATCATCAAAATAATTGAGTAAGCCACCATGCAAAGGAACACCAGCTCTTAAAATTGAACATAATACAATATCATTGTTAAGAATGTCAGAAGGTTTTTTACCTAAAGGAGTTTCAATAGTTTTAGAATTATAATCTAAAGTTTTACTCATTTCATAACCAAGAATTTCACCAATACGTTCAATATTTCTTCGAAAACGCATTCTGTCTTTTTGCGTGTTAATATCTCTAATTTCAGAGATAAATGTATTTAATATTGAGTTTTCTTCAGATAAGTTATGAATATGCATAGACCCTGTTTTTTGAACTGTAAAGTTAACTAAATAGACTTATATTTGTACTTTAAATTAGTTATGATATGTTTTCAGAAAAGGCAAATACTATTTTTCAAGAGGTTATAAGAACCTATAAAGTATTAAATACTGTTGACCAACCCTTTACCAATATATACGACAAAGAGGAAGATGTAATAGCACATTTACTGTATAGAAAATGTTGGATAGATACTGTACAATGGGCTTATGAAGATATTATTAGAGATCCAAATATTAATCCTGAAGCTGCATTAAAATTAAAGCGCATGATTGATGCATCTAACCAAGACCGAACAGATACTGTTGAGTATATTGACAGTTACTTTTTAGACAAATATAAAGATGTTGTGGTAAAACCAAATGCAAAAATAAACTCAGAAAGTCCCGCTTGGGTAATTGATAGGTTGTCTATTCTGGCATTAAAAATTTATCATATGCATTTAGAAACAGTACGTGAGGATGCTACTCCTAAACATAAAGCCGCTTGCGAAAAGAAATTAAAGGTTCTTTTAGAACAACGCAAAGATTTATCTACTGCGCTTGACGATTTACTTGAAGATATTGCAAATGGCGATAAATACATGAAGGTTTACAAGCAAATGAAAATGTATAATGACGATGAGCTTAACCCAGTTTTAAGAGGGCAAAAATAATTTTTCTCTGCGAAAGTAGGAATCTCATTTTGCAATAGAAAATGCAAAAACCACCAAAACATATTCTAGTTATTCGTTTGTCTGCAATGGGAGATGTGGCGATGATAGTTCCTGTGTTAAGAGCCTTAACGCAACAATATCCAGACATAAAGATTACAGTACTTACACGAAAATTTTTCACTCCTTTTTTTAGAGGTTTAGAAAATGTTCAAGTTTTTCACGCAGATGTAAAAGGGAAACACAAAGGCGTATTAGGGCTTTATAAGTTGTCAAGAGAACTCAAAACACTTAGAATTGATGCCATTGCAGATTTACACAATGTACTACGAAGTAATATTTTAAAATTCTTTTTGTCAGGTACAAAATATATCCAGATAGATAAGGGAAGAGCAGAAAAAAAAGCATTAACCTCAGGAAAACAGTTTCGACAACTTAAAAGCACACACCAACGCTATGCTGAAGTTTTTGAACAATTAGGATTTAAAATAAGCCTATTAAATCCTGTATTTCCTAAGCCATATCCTTTAAGCGATAAGATATTAGATAGTATTACCAGAGATAATAAAAAACGAATTGGCATTGCGCCTTTTGCTGCGTTTAAAGGGAAAGCATATCCTTTAGAGCTCATGGAACAAGTAATTAAAGAACTTTCAAAATCGTATTCAGTATTGCTTTTTGGAGGAGGGCAAAAGGAAATAGAGATTTTAAATAATTTTGATACTAAGTTTAAAAATGTCCACTCAGTAGCTGGAAAATTAACTTTAGATGAAGAACTAGATGTAATTTCTAATTTGGATGTGATGATTTCTATGGATTCTGGGAATGCCCATATAGCCACTATGCTTGGTATAGAAGTTATTACACTTTGGGGTGTGACACATCCTTTTGCTGGATTTTATCCCTTTAATCAAAACAAAGAGAATGCATTATTGGCAAATAGAAACTTATTTCCACAAATACCTACTTCAATTTATGGTAATACATTTCCCAAAGGATATCAAGATGCCATTCGCTCGATTACACCTCAAGATATTATTACTAAAGTAGAGTCTATTATACAAAAAAGCCTTACTTAAAAAAGTAAGGCTAGATTAAACGTTTTAATAGACATAGATAATCCTAAAAATGGTTAACGCTTTAATCTTTAACTAATGTATTTGTTTTTGGCACAGGTAAAAATAATCCGTAAGAAATTATTTATAATATTCGATAAAGCGTACAGTTTATCTGTTTACAGGAAAATAAATCAGATGAAATACACTTTTGCTATTAACTCTTGTCTTTAAAATTTTTAAGAAAGTCTAACTAAACAGCATCATAATCTACAATAATGGTAGGTGTATCAGGATGTGCTTGACAGGTTAAAATTAGTCCTTCTTCCAATTCGCTATCGGTTAAAATATTGTTTTGGCGCATAGTTGCTTTACCCTCAACAAGTTTAGCAATACAACTACTGCAGATACCGCCTTGGCACGAATAAGGCGCATCAATATCATTATCTAAAGCTGCTTCAAGAATAGATTGCTTTTGAGACATTTCAAAAGTGGTTTCTTCGTCATCAACAATAATGGTGATTTTTGTATTACCACTAGCTACCGATTC
>JAADHG010000275.1 GCA_013151975.1 Chlorobiota bacterium
TTTAACTTGAAACGTGAGTTCTATATACGAAATGTGAATAATAAAATGAATCTCATTAATTTCCAGCACTTTGTTTGTTCGAGCGCAGTCGAAAACTATTTAAAAACCTCTCGACTGCGCTCGAGGTGACGCCAGAATAATTAGCCAGATGTTAATGTGTTGTTTATCTTTTATATCGAACTCAAGTTTAAATTAATCTATACATGACACTTAAAAGTATTGGAAACTTCTATAGAATTAATAGTATTTCCTCCGTAGCCAAAAAGCAACTCTTACCAAAAGAATTAATGCAGGAACTTCAACCAAAGGTCCAATAACACCAGCGAAAGCTTGACCAGAATTTAAACCAAAAACGGCAATGGCAACAGCAATTGCCAATTCAAAGTTATTCCCGGATGCTGTAAACGAAATCGCAGCATTTTTATCGTAGGTTGCTCCTAGGGCTTTACTAAAAAAGAATGCGATAAAGAACATTACTATAAAGTAAATTAAAAGTGGGATTGCAATGATTAATACATCCATAGGTATTTTTACAATTAGCTCCCCTTTTAATGAAAACATAACCACAATAGTGAATAATAATGCTATTAAAGTGATTGGGGAAATAGTGGGTATAAACGTATTAGTGTACCAGTCTTCTCCTTTTAGTTTTACTAAAATCAATCGACTTAAAATACCTAAAACAAAAGGGATGCCTAAGTATATTGCTACACTTTCAGCAATCGTTGCAATTGAAATATCTACAATAGCACCTTCAAATCCAAAATAAGGAGGTAATACTGTGATGAATATCCATGCATAAAAACTGTAAGCAAAGACTTGAAAAATACTGTTTAATGCTACTAACCCCGCTCCATACTCTGCACTTCCTTCGGCTAAATCATTCCAAACTAATACCATTGCAATGCAACGTGCCAATCCAATTAATATCAATCCTACCATATACTCAGGATAATCTTGTAAAAACGTAATGGCTAAAATGAACATTAAAATTGGCCCAATAATCCAGTTTAATACTAATGAAATGGAAAGAATTCTTACGTTTTTAAATACTTTTGGCAAAAGTTTATAATCAACCTTAGCTAAAGGTGGATACATCATTAAAATTAAACCGATTGCTATAGGAATATTGGTTGTACCATTACTAAGAGAGTCAATTACATTTGAAAATGATGGCACAAAATAACCGATACTAACTCCTATTGCCATTGCAATAAATATCCAAAGCGTTAAATAACTATCAAGGAAACTTAGTTTTTTTTTGACTGGTGTCATTGCTTTAAAGGTTTTATCTGAGAAAAAACATATTTCATTTCGGTTGCAATTTGTATACTTCGCTCACTATATTTTTCAGCTTGTTGTGGCGTATTATCAAAATCTTTAGGATCCTGATAAGTAATAGGAAATCGTTTTTCAGCACCAGGAATATACGGACAACTAGCATCAGCTTGAGAACAAGTCATAATTGCTGCAAACTCTGATTTAGGATTAAAAGCATCATCATAGGTTTTAGAAAATCCTACCAGTGGTTCTTCACTAACTGCATACGTAATGTTGTATTTTGAATTGTCTCCTTCTGAAAGCTTTTCAACTATAAAACCACTATTTCTCAATGTTTGTGTAACCATTGGATATATTGCTGTTGCTTCTGTTCCGCCAGAAAAACAATACACATTTTCAATTTGAAAATAGTAAGCCATAGTTTGTGCCCAAACCTGAGATAAATGGCTTCTTCTAGAATTATGTGTACAAATAAAATTAAGATTAATAACCTGTTTGCTATTAACTTTAGATTGCATATAATCTATTAAGGGCTGCAAAATTTGTTTGCGCTCAATAGCAATACTTGTTGTATCTAATAAAGTAATCGTTTTTTTAATTTGTTTTAAGAGCACAATTCTCACTTTACTTAATTAAATTAACAACAACCAGAATTTGGTAAGCATGTTTCAGGTTTCTTTGCAAATACAGTGATACTAAATATTCCTGTATTAGAATTTTTAAACACGGTTAATTCTTCATCTGTTAAATAATTTTTTAAAATATCATCTGGAAGAATAATTGGTTTTTCTTTTTGAATGATTACATCTGTAAAGCCACTTACTTCTATCAATTGTAAGTAAGCGTCTTTTTGAATAGCTCCAGATACACATCCTGCATACATTTCGGCTTGTTTAATTAATGATTGTGGTAAATCGCCCATTAAAACTACATCTGAAATACTAAAATGTCCGCCAGGTTTTAATACTCGCATTATTTCTTGAAATACTTTTGCTTTATTAGGTACTAAATTAAGTACACAATTACTAACTACTACATCTATTACGCTAGAGGTAATCGGTAGTTTTTCAATATCACCTAATCTAAATTCCACATTATCAAACTCTCTTTTTTCAGCATTTTCACGAGCTTTCTCAATCATAATTGGTGTAAAATCTACCCCTATAACTTTTCCGATTTCACCAGTTTGAGCTCTGGCAACAAAGCAATCATTCCCTGCTCCACTACCTAGGTCTAATACTGTATTTCCTTTTTTAATTGAAGCATACTCTGTTGGCAATCCACAACCTAAACCTAAATCTGCCTCTTCATTATATCCATCTAGAGTATCGTAACTATCACTCATTATATTATAAACTTCAGTTGAACAGTCGCCTGCGCCACAACATGAAGCCATATTATCATTTTTATCTTGCAATGCGATTTCAGCATATTTTTGTTTTACTAAATCTTTTAATTCTTTGTCTGTTTTCATCTTTTAAAGTTTGTGGAATACGTAATGTATATTTTTATATATACGGTTAACAGCATTGTTCTTTACCTTGTAAATCCTGGTTTAAAAACTCTGAAATTACAGCCTTCATCTGTGACCAATTTTCAGTATCAATACAATAACACACACTTGTGCCTTCAATATTTCCTTTTATTAAACCTAGCCTTTTTAATTCTTTTAGGTGTTGAGATATAGTAGGTTGTGCCAAACCTATTTCATCTACCAAATCACCACAAATACAAGTGTTTGTTTTAAAAAGAGACTGTAATATGGCGACTCTTGCAGGGTGTCCAAAGGCTTTTGCTATAGTTGCAATTTGGTTTTGCTGGTCTGTAAATATTTCGGTTTTAGTTAACCCCATGATACTTTAATTTATATATTGCAATATTACGATTAATATTTGTTTATACAAACAATATTTTAAATATTTACATCTTTACTCTTGTAATAAATTAAATGCTCCTCTGGTTAAAAATATATCATCAATCTTAAACTTATTGGTGTCAATAATTTCAGTATAACCACTATAAGTAACTCCTGTTTTTATTTCAATTGAATTAAATTGGTATTCATTTCCATTTTCAGATTGCAACAATAAAACATAAGATTTATCATCTATGGTTACAATAGCTTCAGATGGTAATGCCATTGCATAATGATTGTTAGTAATAATTTGAGCATCAATAAACATGCCTATTAGAAACTGTTCATGAGAATTTCCTGTAAGATGTCCATGAACTTTAACTGTACGATTATCGTCAATAGATGTACCAATTAAATGTACTTGTGCATCAAATATTTGAGTAGATGCTTCTGGGATTTTAAATTCAATTTTTTGTCCTTTTTTTAATTTCATTATGTCTTTTTCAAAAACAGAAAGCTCCAAATGTATATGATCACTATTTATTATCTCCATAATTTCGGTAGCTGGTGATACATAAGCACCTTTAGAAACATTTACTTTACTTATACTTCCTGAAATTGGTGCATATATAGTTGCAAATGAAGTAAAAATCCCTTTCTCTGTACTGGAAACAGAAATATTGAGCAATTGTAATTGTTTTTTTAATCCGTTATATTTTGCTCTAGCAGACTTATAATTACTTTCAGCTTTTAAAAAGTTTTTTTGTGAAGTAATATTCTCTTTATAAAGTGTTTCTTGACGCTTAAATTCAGCTTTTAAGTATGATAATTGTTCTTTAATCTCCATATATTCCTGTTGTAGTGTGACAAACTCAGGATTACTTATAGTAACTAAAACTTGCCCTTTTGTTATTTTATCTCCAACAAGTAATGGATTGGTTTTTATATATCCTCCCATTGTTGCGCTTACAACCGCTCTGTTAGCTGGTGGTACATCAATCATACCTGTAGCTTGAACAATCTCTGGAAATGGGCTATTTACTATACTAGCAAGCTTCATATTACTTTGTTCAAATTGTGCCTTTGTTAAAATAATATAGTTATTGTTTGTGGAAACTTCAGTAGTATTATTTTCTTTGTTTTCTGAATTTCTACAGCTATAAACATTAAGAATTAGTACTGTAATAATTAAAATATATTGAATACGTTGCATAACGATGAATTTTAAAGGGTTAAATAATTAATCTTGATTACGGTTTGGTTATAAAGGTCTAGACTGGTTAAATAATCTAATTGTATTTGATAGGAATTTTCAAGACTTTGTATATACTGAAAAAAGCCTATTTCACCATTTTTATAACTGCTTATTGTTGCTGTTAATATTTGGTTAGAAAGATTAGTCCCTTCTGTTTCATAATACTCTAATGCTTTTTTATACGCTATTAATTCTGATCTAAGTTTTTGATGAAAAGCGGTTAATTGAATTGTATAATTATTAGATTCTTCAATAGCAATTTCTTCAGCTATTCTTGATGATTTTATTTGTGATGATTTTCCTCCAAACAATACTGGTATTTTAAATCCAACTTGATAACCATATATACTACTATTAAGAGTTGTATTAGTCCCTTGAAAATAATTTAAACTTATATCTGGTAATAATTTCTGCTTTTGGTATTTACGATTTGCCTGTTGTAAAGAAATTTTGGTTTTATAAAACAATACTCCAATATTTTTGCTCAGGTCTATTTGTAATAAAGGAATTTTATTTATGGGTACATCAGCAATTTTAACATCCTTATCTATTTGAATTAATTTCTTTATATCTTCCAGTGCAATTACTACATTTTGCTGTGATTCTTCTAGTTTAATCCGTATTTGCTTTTGTTTGGACTGTGCTGTAATTTTTTCTAAATAATTAGTTTCTCCAAGTTCAAAACGTCTAGATGCTATTTGTGCAAAATTATTATAAAGACTATCTAAATGTGTATAGATACGTTCTACTTCTTTTGTGTACAAATATTGGAAATAGCTAGATGTAATATCCCTTTCTAATATTTTCTTTTGAATTTCATATAAGCTAGATTCAACCTTATGCTTTTCCTTATTCACATTTTTAGCAGCAAAATAAACAAACAAAAAATCTTGTTGTATCCCAATAATGTTAAGTGGCTCATTATTTATTGCTAAATTATTTTGGTCATAACTATAATATACTTCCGTTTTGTCGAAATTAAAAGCACTATTAATTAACGATTTAGATCGTTGTACTTTAAGAGCATCCGATTTAAGTTTTGTGTTATTTTTAATAGCCAGAGGTATTAATTCGTTTAACCCTAAGGGCTGTTCTTGGGCTGTTGCATTCCAAGAAAGGAAAACTAGAATTATTCCTAAACTAGAAGTTGATTTTTTTCTAAACTTAGATAGTATACTCTTTTTGTCCAAAGTATTAAAGTAGGCATACAACACAGGTAACACAACCAAAGTTAAAATGGTAGCAGTTACAAGCCCACCAATTACAACTGTAGCCAATGGTCGCTGTACTTCGGCACCTGCATTGGTAGAAACTGCCATTGGCAAAAACCCAAGTGCTGCAGCAGCTGCGGTTAATAAAACAGCTCGAAGGCGCTCTTTTGTACCTTGTTTTATTAACTCCTCCATACTTTCAAAGCCCTGTTGTTTCAGCTCTTTAAAATGTTCTATTAAAACTATTCCGTTTAAAACTGCAATCCCAAAAAGTGCAATAAACCCAACACCTGCTGAAATACTAAAAGGCAAATCTCGTAGCCATAATAACAATACACCTCCAACAGCCGCTAATGGTATAGCAGAATAAATCATTAATGCTTCTTTAACCGATTTAAAGGCGAAGTAAAGCAGTATAAAAATTAAAATCAATGCAATAGGTACAGCAAGCATTAATCGTGCTTTTGCGCTTTGCAAATTTTCAAACTGTCCGCCATAGGTTATGGAATATCCTGGTGGTAATTTCACACTATTATCAATAACTTTTTGAACATCATCTACAACAGATTGTAAATCTCTATTACGTACATTTATGCCAACTACAATTCTTCGTCGCGTATTGTCTCTTGAAATTTTTGCAGCACCTTTTTGATAAGTTATTTCAGCAAGCTCACTTAAAGGAACTTTGCCTCCTGTAGGAAGATCAACATAAAGATTTTTTAAATTATCTATGTCTTCTCTGTTTTCTTTATCTAGACGTACTACCAGATCAAATCGCTTTTCGCCTTCAAAAACACTTCCTACAGTTCTACCTGAAAATCCCATAGAAATCATCTGGTTTAAATCTAATATATTGAGTCCATACCTCGCTACCTTTGCTCTATTATAGCTTACATTCATTTGTGGTAGCCCAATAACTTTCTCAACTGTAATATCAGCTGCACCATCAATATTTTGTATCAATGTTTTTATTTCATTTCCTTTTCTTGAAAGTACATCAAGGTCTTCACCAAAAATTTTAACAGCAATATCAGCTCGCACACCTGTTATTAACTCATTAAATCGCATTTCAATCGGTTGTGTAAATTCTACTTCCATTCCTGGTATTATGGCTAGGGCTTCCTTAAATTTATCGGCAAGTTCATCTTTGGAATGGGCAGTAACCCATTCAGATTTTGGTTTTAATATTATAATTACATCACTTTCTTCCATAGACATTGGGTCTGTGGGTACTTCGGCAGCACCAATACGCGTAACTACCTGTTTTATTTCAGGAAAATTATCAAGTAATATATTTTCAATTCGAGTAGTAATTTCAATAGTTTTACTTAGAGAGGTTCCTGTTTTTAAAATAGGTTGTATCACAAAATCTCCTTCATCTAAAGTTGGTACAAACTCTCCACCCATTGTAGAGTACAGATACATTGAAAAAGCTAGTAACATCACCGCGCCTCCTAATACTAATTTTTTACTATTTAAAGCCCAATGAATAACAGGTGCATACATCTTATTTATCCAACGCATTAATCTCACAGAAATATTTTTATCTGAAACTTTAGTTGGTTTTAAAAATAGTGAGGCCACTACTGGAACATAGGTAAAGCAAAATATCATAGCACCTATTAATGCAAAGCTAAAAGTTAAAGCCATTGGCTTAAACATTTTACCTTCTACACCACTAAGCGAGAGTATTGGAATAAAAACTATCAAAATTATTAATTGCCCAAAAATGGCTGAATTCATCATTTTTGATGCACCTTTAAAAGTTATCTCATCTTTAAGTGATTGCCTATCTGCTTTGTTAAGTGCATTAATTTCTACTCTTTTTTGGGTGATTTGAAATGCAATAAACTCAACAATAATTACTGCGCCATCTATAATAATTCCAAAGTCAATAGCACCTAAACTCATTAAATTTGCATCTACACCAAAAATGTACATCAATGATAAAGCAAACAATAGGCATAATGGTATAACTGAGGCAACTACAAGACCAGAACGGATATTTCCCAAAAGCAATACCACTACAAAAATAACAATGAGACATCCTAAAATTAGATTTTCGGTTACTGTAAAAGTGGTTTTATAAATAAGCTCACTTCTATCTAAAAAAGCATTAATATAAACTCCTTCTGGTAATGATTTTGAAATAGTTTCAACACGTTCTTTAACAGCATCAATCACCTGTTTTGAATTTGCGTTTTTCAGCATCATTACTTGTCCAAGAACTTTTTCTCCTTGACCATTTCCAGTAATAGCACCAAATCTAGTTGCATTTCCATATCCTACTTTTGCTAAATTTTTTATATAAATAGGAATACCATCTATATTCTTAACCACTATATTTTCAATATCTTTAATTGAAGATACTAAGCCATCACCACGAATAAAATAGGCTTGATTTACTTTTTCAATATATCCGCCTCCAGTTACATGATTATTTTTTTCTAATGCTGTAAAAACATCTTGAGCAGTAATGTTCATTGCATTTAGCTTATTAGTATTAATAGCTACTTCATATTGTTTTAAATAACCTCCCCAACTATTTACTTCCACTACTCCAGGAATACCCGACAACTGTCGTTTTACAATCCAGTCTTGAATAGTACGTAAACTAGTGGCATCATATTTATCTTCATAACCGGGTTTTACATCAAGAATATATTGGTAAATCTCTCCTAATCCTGTTGTTACTGGTCCCATTTTGGGTGTGCCAAATCCTTCAGGAATTTTTTCAGAGGCCGATTTTATCTTTTCGGCTATAAGCTGACGTGGTAAGTAGGTTCCTAGATTGTCATCAAAAACTATGGTAACTACTGATAGTCCAAATTTAGAAACCGACCTAATTTCTTGTACTCCAGGCAAATTTGCCATTTCTAGCTCTACAGGATAGGTGATAAATTGTTCCATATCCTGCGTAGAAAGGTTTCGTGATGTGGTAATAACTTGTACCTGATTATTAGTTACATCAGGCACAGCTCCAATAGGTATTTGAGATAGTGAATACAAACCAAAACCTATAACAAAAGAGGTAAAGAGTAAAACAATAAACTTGTTTTTAATACTAAAATTTATGATATGTGAAAGCATGATTATAAAATAATTAATGTTGAACAGTCACAACAAGATGTGTTATGAGCTTAAAATAAAGACGTTAACTAATTTATACTATGCGAGGAGGCTGAAATACTCCAGCTTTATAATGTGTAGAAAAAATATTTTGGTAATAGAAAAGTGATTGTTTTTCTTCTAGAAACTTTTCCTTTAGAATAGCTTCTTTATCTTCATGAAACATATAATCTATTAGTACAACTAAATTTATATCGTTTTGAAAAGGCAACTTTTCATGATCTTCTTTTTCTTCTTGGTGGCGTTTTTCGTGTTTAATTTTTAAATCTCCATAATGCTTTGATAAAAAAACAAAAAAATTATCATCGTATTCTTGTTTATGAAAATTAGCATGCTCTATTAGCTCATCCAAATGAACTACATCAGCTATATTGATGTAAAGGCTTTGAATAAGCAATAAAAAAGACATTGCTATAGAAAAGGTTTTAATCACTTTCGCAAATTTAAAAAAAATAGAGATTTATTCGCGCTATATATCATCGTTTAACAAAATATCTATATAAATAGTTTTTATACAATGATTTTTTATTACTAAGTTCAAACAATAAGTGCAACAGATAACAAATATCGAAAAGCTAGCTTTCCGATATTTAAAAAAATCTGATTGCCGATGAATTACCAACAATTAATCCTAATTTTTTTAATTCTTTAAGATACTGAGAAATGGTGGGTTGTGCCAAACCAATTTCGTCTAAAATCACCACAAATACACACATCTGTTTTAAAAAGGTACTGTAATATGGCAACTTTGGCAGGATGTCCAAAGGCCTTAGCCACACGTACTATTTGGTTTGCTGGTCTGTAAATATTTCTGTTTTCGTTAAACTCATACTGTTATATAACGGTTAATATATTAAATAAAAAAATCTTCAGTGTAATACTAAACTAACTTCTATTTTAACTTTATTAGACATAATCCAACTATTACCTCCTACTCCATAATCTTTCCTATTTAGTGTAAAGCTAGCATTTAAAGTAGTATTGTTAATTAATACAGGAATAGTTACCAATTTTGTAGTATTCTTTATGGTTAAATCACCTATGAGACTGTAACTGTTATCTTGTAATCTTTCAATTTTAGTAGAACTAAATTTAATACTTGGAAAAACTTCTACATTAAAGAAATCTGCTTTCATTAAATGTTCATCTCTTTTTTTATTGTCTGTATCTAAAGAATTAACTTTAATTGTGGCATTAATAAAACTATTATCCAAATCGTCTTTATTAAAATCACTTTCAAAAATTACATCTGTGAATTTTCCACCAACTGAAATTCCTAAGTTTTTTATTTTAAAGGTTACTTCTACCTCAGAAATATTTTGAATATTATGAGTAGGACTTGAATTAAACAAACCCAAAAACAAAACGGAATAAAAAATGGTTTTCATCAATCTATTTTTCTAATTAAAAATATCAAAAAAAAATTGAACAAAAATAATTACAAGATAAATTTCATTCTTTGAATTCTCATTGCATTTAAAATAGCTAATAAAGCAACACCTACATCAGCAATTACAGCTTCCCATAAGGTTGCCATTCCCATGGCTCCTAAGGTTAACACAACTATTTTAACGCCTAAAGCCATTGTTATATTTTGCCAAATAATTTTATTAGTAGAGTTTCCTATATGTATAGCAGTGGCTATTTTAGAAGGCTGATCGGTTTGTATTACCACATCGGCAGTTTCAATAGCTGCATCACTTCCTAAGCCTCCCATTGCCAAACCAACATCTGATAGAGTTATTACTGGTGCATCATTAATTCCGTCGCCAATAAATGCAATCGTTTTACCTTGTGCTTTTAATTTTTCAACTTCTTTAATTTTTCCTTCTGGTAATAATCCGCCAATAGCTTTATCTATTCCTAATTGTTTAGCAATTTTGTCAACAACCAATTGTTTGTCTCCTGAAAGCATTACAATTTCAGTGATTTTTTTAATACGATGCAAAGCAGTAATAGCTTCTTTGGCATCATCTTTAATAGTATCTGCAATGGTTATATAGCCTGCATAGCTTCCATTTATGGCAATAACAACTATAGTTTCTGTATTTGTTTTTAAACTCTCATCATAGCTAATATTAAACTTTTCTAATAACTTTAAGTTTCCTGCTAAAACATCATAATCACCAACTTTCCCTTTCATTCCATGACCTGAAATTTCTTCTACTTCTGTAGCCTTAAATAAAGTAGTTTTAATATTTGCATAGTTAACAATAGCTTCTGCGATAGGATGTGTTGAGTTGCTCTCTAAAATGGCAACCAATTCTAATAATAGATTTTTATCTAATCTTGTTGATTTTACTTCTTGCACTTCAAAAACACCTTTGGTAAGTGTTCCTGTTTTGTCCATAACAACGGTATCTACTTTAGTCATTAAATCCAAATAATTAGACCCTTTAAAAAGGATTCCGTTACGAGATCCTGCTCCAATACCACCAAAATAACCTAATGGAATTGAAATTACTAAGGCGCAAGGACAAGAGATTACCAAAAAGATAAGCGCTCTCTGAAACCACATTTGAAACTCATAAGCATCTCCAAGAAAGAAGAAAGGAATAATAACTAATGCGATTGCTAACCAAAACACAATTGGTGTATATACTTTAGCTAAACGGCTAATAAGCAATTGTGTTTTGGCCTTTCTACCTACTGCTTCTTGAACTAGTTTTAATATTTTAGAGAGTTTGGTATCTTCATATCTACTTGTAACTTTTATCTCGATTAGTGTATTGAGATTTACCATTCCTGCGAGTACAGTTTCCCCTTTTTCTTTAGTATCTGGTGCAGATTCCCCAGTTAAAGCCGCAGTATTTAAAGTTGCATAATCTGAAACCAATTCGCCATCTAATGCAATTTTTTGTCCAGGTTTTGTTTGAATAATTTGTCCAATCTCTACGTCTTTTGGATGTTTTACAGCAGTTTTCCCATTTTCTAAAACAGAAACTTCCTCTACTTGTACTTTTAATAATGCTTCAATAGAGCGTTTGGCTTTATTTACCGCAGCTTCCTGAAACAATTCGCCCACTACGTAAAACATCATTACGGCTACTCCTTCTTCATAAGAACCAATTAAAAATGCACCTAATGTAGCAACAGACATTAAAACGAACTCGTTATAAATATCTCCCTTTACAACTAACTTTGCCGCTCTTAAGACAATAGGACCACCAACAATTATATAGATAATACCAAACCAAACCAATGGGATAGGTGGTTTAAAAAAAGAAATGTCGTAAAAGTCGAGACCTATGCCTAGCAATAAAAAAAATAAGCCAATTACTGGAGCAATATATGCTTTATTTATACTTGTCCCTTTTTTGGATTTGGGCGTTTCTTGCGTATAATCTATAGCACAAGCACCATCTTCACATTCCAATTCTTTATTCATTCTGAGTTCTTTATTTTCTTAAAAGTAATCAAATGAAGAATGCAATGGAAGTGCAAAATAAAGAATTTCTTAAACCAAACTATCTTCGTGGCAGAGCCATAGAGGTATTTCGTTCGTTTTATTTTGACCTATTGAGTCAAAACTCAAAATTCTATTATTTAGATTCCCGCTTTCGCGAGAATGACAATTTCAGAGGAAATCTCGACGCAAAGCATCGAGGAATTCTTTTCGATTAAAGTATTATC
>JAADHG010000197.1 GCA_013151975.1 Chlorobiota bacterium
AATGGTGGCGTCATTAATATGAGGAATGCTCACAAATTAATTGTACATTTTTCGTGACCAGAACATGTACATTTTCTCATGACCAGTGACAGAGAAGCGAGAAAGAGTTGGAAGACAAAATTATAGCCAATCTGGAAATGGTTTTAAAAGAGTTTGGTGAAGACTTTGCTTTTTTAGGTAGACAAGTACCAATTAAAATTGAGGGTGAAACAAATTATATTGATATGGTTTTGTTTCATGTGGGTATACCTTGTAAAATTTTAGTTGAGTTAAAAATTGGCAAACTGAATAGTAGAGATGTTGGACAGCTAAATAATTATATTAATTATTACCGCCAAAACAAACAATATGCGTATGAAAAAGACACCATAGGTTTGATTATTTGCCAAGATACAGGAGGAAAAGGAAGAGTTGCATATGCTCTAGGTGGCTTAGAAGAGAAAATTTTTGTGGCGCAGTATAAGGTTAAGTTGCCTAGTGAGGATAAGATTAAAAAGGCGATAAAGAGTAAATAGCTATAATGGCAAGACTTTTGCGTTAAATTTTACTTAACAATATAAGAGTAATATTGTAACAATATCACCACAATATTGTTGTCGCCTTTTACTTACAGAAGGCGACATAGATTTATTTTATTAGGTTTCTGAAGGCAATATAAAGTAAAAAAGTCTTACTTTTTTACTTTTACTAATTTATCTTGAATTTTTTGTGGATTTCAAAAAATTTAATCCCATAAATGGGTTTACTTCCCAGCCGCAAGCAGCGGGGAAGTTCATTAACGCTTAGATAGTGAATTAAGTATAAGTTTATATGCAATTTTTAATCTGTATAGATAATCGTCTTAACGCCTTCCACACGGCCTTCGTTCTTAAAGGGTTTGAAGGAGTAGGTGATAGAGAAAAAATTATCCCTTTTGTTTTGTTGACATAATATGAGGTTTTGGTTAAAGAACTTTGAATTTCTTTATAAGGAGGGTTTTTGCTTAATCTTTGGCAAATTTCATTGACCTTAATATATATTTCAGAAATTTGTATTAAATCTCTCAAATGAGCTTCTATAAAACTACGGCAAAATTTATCATGACGGTTTTCGGACTTAAAATTTTTAAAACGGTCTTTTAACTGGCGCATCTTTTCAATAGGTGGTGTGTCTGTATCTATTCTATTTAGTGCATCTAGGGCACCAATTAAATGTTTGAATTCTTTTGAGGTTTCTGACAGATTTACAATAAATAGCTTTGCCATCGTCTCATGCCAAAAAAATGCGTTTCCTTCATGGAAGGAAGCTTTTTCAGGGTCTAAAATAGGTTTTTGTCCCATCATTGCATTAAAATCGCCACTAATGGCAATACTAAAGCCTTCGTCCGGTGGTGGAATATAGTTAGAGGTTTTTGAGAGTTCGGAATCAACCAATGAATCTAGTTCACATGGACATTCCTTAGCTTCTATGGAAGCAGATGGTGTGAAAATATATACGAAACAGCTAAAAAGTAAAAGTAAAACCATAGACAATTTTTGCATGCTAACCCCCTTTTTATATAACATTTTCCTTAATAATTCTTTTATTGGGTGTAATTGCTGGATATGGTGCTTGTTAGTAATTAATGATGGATTTACTTATAATAGTGAGATTTGATTGGATATTAATACTTCTTATAATTTAGTATTCTTTCCAAGAAAACTGAATTAGAACCAACCTGTATATCTACTATCTTGCATTATTCCTCTCCACTAGCAACGAATGTTTCTATAGTTTCGAAAGTAATAATTTCTCCACGGTTCTCTATTTCATATTTACAAATACTTTTAGCAATCCCCATTATTGGCAAGCTTTCGTTTAACCAATATGTGATATAAAGAGGTATCTCAACATCTTCCCCAGTTGTTGCCGAAGTTTTAACAACTGTTATTCTTGTAAATAATTTGTGACACTTCATAGGCCATCCGTTTACCAAAAGCGACTCCTTACCAAGATACTCTGCCTTCTTAATATTGAGTATCTTTATTTTAGTTTCAAAAGAGCTTTCAGTAGAACCTATTGCTTCTAATAAACTTTCTTTGCTAAAAAGGTGTGTTCTGGGAGAAACAACATTTTTCCCATTGATTTTCAATGTTACATTTTCTTTGGAAACATTAATAACCTTGCAGTGTTTTTTCCCACTTAAATTTTTGCTTATAGCTATTTGGAAAAAATATTCCATTTGGGTATATATACTGCCTTTTGGAATAATATTTGAGTAAACTTCTGTTTCAACCCATTGCCCTGGTTCAAGAGTACTTCGGGCAAGCATGTTTGGAACTTTCTTTTGTAATTCTTCAAGTTTATTTATACCGATAAATTTTGTATTTGATTGGCAGCTACTCAGCAAGATGCTAAAGATTATAATAAAGTGCTGAGTAAAGGTTGAAGTTATTATAGTTTTTCTTAACACTTATTCCTCGATAAGGGAGATGTCTTTATGACAAAAGAAGAGTTAGTTGGAACTATTGCTTTTGTAGTGTGTGCAATGGCTACTTTTACGTTGCTTCAAGGCTATAATGTTGTATTAAAGGCAATAGCAAGTGTTGTTGCCGGAGGGATTGGCAGTATAATTGTTCGAGTGTTTATGTAAATACAAACATATAGTAAAGTTCATTCAATTACTATTTTTATATCAAGTTATAACCTGCTACGTAAAAAACGAGAAAATAATATAAGCAGAGTAAAAACCACCCCGCCAAGGAAGAGCTCATCACTACCAATCATCAACCCCATTATGGCAGTGCCTACTGGTGCAATCAATGCAAGACCAAATGACCCCATTTCTATAAATCTCTCTATAAAAAAACACTTTAATAACTATTCATACAGCTTTATTTCTTTTTATCATCTTTGCTGTCAGAAACTTTATCTTCATCTTCAGGTGTTTTCAATTTTTAATTATTTTCTTGGTACTGCCAACCTCCGCCTATAGAACCAACGCCAGGAACTTTTACTGGGTATGAATAATGACCCATAAAAGGAGTTTCCCAAGTTTTATTTGTGGTTATTTCGTATATTTCGAGAGGAATCCAACATATAATATTTGTAACTGTATCGAAAGTTGTAAAAAGAAGTCCTTGAGATAAATTTAGGGGTACAGCCAAGGCATGGTAAAAAATAGCATATGGCTTCTGTTCTACAAAACTTTCAGTAGAGAAAACTAAAGTATTAACCAGGCCAGAACCAAGTGCCCAAGGAATGTAGTAAACCTTATCTACAGGTATGGCTCGTGCAACAGGGGAAACTTTAACTCTTTTTGGTGTGAGTGAACACCCAAAATTAAAGAGACAAAGGAGTAAAGCGGCAAGAAAAATATTATAATTTTTCATTAATAACTCCTAGCTTTTGGAAGAGCCTATTATACAAATTTTCATTTTACGCCTATTTTATCCAAAAAAGCAACAACAATATTAGTAAAATCTGTCGCTTTCCATCAGAAAAGGCGTCATCTCCATTTTCTAGTTTTTTAGAACCCTTAATTTTACTGCCCTTTCTTATTACTGGCTTTACACAAAAAGCGTCATAATGACGCCTTATTTACAAAAGACGTCAAGTAAGCTATTATGATTATACTATGGCTTACCAATATAAACGAGAACCACTTACCCAAGATGAAGCTAACCGGCTGGCTAATGCTTGCCACACCCATCAAGAGCGATTGGTGATTTGGGTGTTGCTTGATACCGGCTTGCGTGTATCAGAGCTTGCCAATCTTAAGAAGGATAATATAGACTGGCAAGCGCACAGGCTCACCGTATACGGCAAGGGTGGCCCTTATGGAAGTAAAACCAAACGCCGTATAATTCCCCTATCTTCAAGGATACAGCCTTTAATTGAACAACATTTTTCTTTAAACGACAATTTAGGAATACAAAAAAGGACTATTCAGCGACTTGTTAAGCGAGTAGCGAACGAAGCACAGATAAGCAGAAATGTCACCCCGCATGTTTTACGCCATACTTTTGCAGTGTTAGTAGTTCAGAAAGGAATATCTTTACCTTCTTTACAGCGCCTTTTAGGGCATGACCGTTTGGTTACTACTGAAATTTATCTCAATCTGTCTCCAGAAGAGGTGATTAGAGAATTTAAGGAAAAGTGGTGAGGGTAAAAAGCCGCCTTTTCTGATGGAAGGCGACAGGAGATATTTTAGAAATAGTTTTGCCTCTTATGTTTTTCTTTCTACCCTACTTTTGGATGGTTACTGTTTTGTACGAAGTGGTATATCTAAATATGAAGAAAGTGTAGTTTTATTTGTTAGGATGTTGTCTTGTATAATCTCTTTATATAATGTTTTAACCATATTGCTCATGAATTCTTTCGATACTCTCGAAGGTGATTTGAACGGATAGACAAAAAGCATAAAAGTTTGAATTACAGTCGTAATGTGGTCTTCTAAGATGTACGTTTTTATTTCTTTTCCATTAGAGTCAATAACTTTGGCTGTTAAACGATAATAATCTGTAACTGCAGCTGGTATAATAGTAAGGGTTAACCCGCTAATCATACCTAAACATCCAGCTGCTTTGAAATCGCCATAATTAAGCATATCCATTTTAATAGTGTAATCTGTTTGCCTGTTTTTAACTTTGTCAAGCGTAAAACTACTAAATAGGTTTGCTTCATCTGTCACGAGTTCAACTATATCAAGTAATTCTATTTTGCCTGGAATATTCTCAATCGGTGATGAATGTGGGTCTCTTGATTGAGTATAAAAGTTAACATCTAAGAAGACAGAGTATTTCTTTTTGTCGGGTGACATTTGAGGCATGGAAGCAATAGGTGGTAATTTATTTCCTTTAAAACTCGCACACCCTGAGAATATTAATAAAATTATGAAATTAAGGTAAACTCTTTTGCTTTTCATGTTTTATTTCCTATACCTTAAAAGTTGCGCGAATTTTTCAAATTCCTTTGAAAGGCTTACACAGTAATGGTTTTCAGATTTAGCAGAAGGTTTATATCCTGAAGCCTTCTGTCCTCTAAGCTTACTCTATATTATCCTGCCATAGCAAAAGGACATGATGGTAGCAAGTCATTGTATCACCATGGGTTTGATTATACAAATGGTGTTGAGTCAGTTTAACTTAAATGCGTTCCCAGAGTTGTGGGTTGAAAATTACCCCATGTAAGAGTAGACTTGCAACATAATAATAAAATACGGAATTAATAAACTGTTCAAAAAATAACAACATAGTTTTACAACGGAGCATGATTTTGGCAAGCAAATTTGCATGTTTTATGACAGTTATTTTTTTCTTTTTTGTTGGCGTATTGACAGCTAAAACAGTCGATAAAAAAAACAAAGAAGGAGAAAAACATTTACATAGAAAGAAAAAGCAAGTTGTTAATAAAAAAAATAATACTACCAGTGTACCGGAAACTTATGGTTATCTAAAAATAGAAGTTGGTGATATGACTCCTGGATTATGCTTGCCTTTTTGCGTGCCCACAATGCTTGTATTTGGTGCATGGGAAAAAGCCGAAGTGTTTATAGATGGAAAGGTTGTTAAAACAGCCGGACGCATAAGATACGGATGGCAACTTATTAACCACCAGACAAGAGTGCAGAGCGGGGAACATAAAATAAAAATAAAAATGACATCATATGTTTTCTTCGTATTTCCTACATATGACATTAAAACAAGGAATGTATCAATTGGAGCCGGAGAAACTGTTGTAATTACGTATGATTCACTCATGAATTCGATGAGAAAGAAGACAAGGAAAAAAAATATAGAAAGTAAAGAATACAAATAGGGTACGGTAAACCGCCACTCCTAAAAGTGGTAGTTTACTTGGATTACTGCTCCATAAAAGATGGACAGACGCAAACCTTACTTAAGAAAGTGAACAAACATCTTTGGTGCTGATGTTTCTGCCTTACCAGTAAAGCTGATGATTTATTAATATGAAGTACTTCGTGGAACTTCATATTAATGTTTAACTACACCCGATATAATAGTTGAGAGATAAATAATGAAACATATAAAAATCAGTTTTTTTTTGCTCTTATTAATAATTCAATCAACTGGTTGCATAAATAAAATATTCTCTGCAGCAGAAAGAGGTGATATCGTTACGGTAAAAAAGCTTTTGAATGAAGGTGTTGATGTTAATTTTGACCATGGCGATGGAATAACACCTCTATTTCATGCAGCATCTTACGGTCGCAATGACGTAGCAGAATTTTTGATAAAACATGGTGCTGATGTAAACGCAGAAGCTAGGCATGGCGGAACAGCACTGGGGAATGCAGCATATTCCGGTAAGAAAGACATGGTAGAGCTTTTAATAAAACATGGTGCTGATGTTAATGGGGTAAAATACCCAGAACATGGAACACCATTAATAAATGCCAGTTCAAAAGGCCACACAGATATAGTTAAGCTTTTACTAGACAATGGTGCTGATGTTAATGCAAAAGCCAGGGATGGCGGAACAGCACTGGGGAATGCAGCATTTTACGGTAGTTATGACGTAGCAAAATTTTTAATAAAACATGGTGCTGATGTTAATGCTGCAGAATCCACCAAACATGTAACCCCACTGATGAATGCCGCATTTAATGGTAGTTATGGCATAGTAGAGCTTTTGTTGAAACATGGTGCTGATGTTAATGCAAAAGCTATGAATGGCGGAACAGCACTGGGGAATGCAAAGATTAAAGGTCACAATAGCATAGTAAAACTTTTGTTAAAACACGGCGCAAAGGAACAAAGTTGGTCCAGCCGATTCTTTGGTGATAATGTAAAGCCAAAAAAAAATAAAAAAACCTTTAACTTTAATGAGTAAATTGCTAAGATAGTAAAGGTCTTATTTGCTCCCTACTGCCCTCAGAAATCAACTATAAACATGCCAACGACGCCTTATGTAAGTAATAGGCGTCACTTAAGCTATCATTTAGAGGATAATCAAAGCTTTTCTTACAAGCTCAATTGTGTTTTTATTACTCGCTCCACTTTTCGCATATCTGATTCTGGCAACTTGCATATTAAGTTCTTTATACGTAATTTACTTACTGTAGTGAGCTGGTCTGCCATTGCCTTTCCCTGTCTTCCATTAACTTCTATATATGCTTCACTCGGATATAAACGTCCGGTTTTACTTGTAATTGGCACAA
>JAADHG010000278.1 GCA_013151975.1 Chlorobiota bacterium
CAGCATTTATATACACAGCCATACGTATAAACTCTAATTTATGTGTGTTTACTAACGCTAAGCTTTCTTCTATATTAACTAGTGCCTCTTTTATTTTGCCAACTTCGCTTAGCACAAATGATAAATCACTTTTGGTATTGGCTAAGTATAAATAATTGCTCGTTTTTTCGGCCTCTTTAATAGCTCTCTTATAGTAATATATTGCAGAGTCAGATTGCTTTTTTTTACCATAGACATTACCAATATTGGACAACATGCTAATACTATTTGGAAAATAATCTAGTGCTTTTTTAAAATTAGTTAATGCTTTATCAAACTCTTGTTGTTCTAAGTAAATCGTTCCTATACTAGCCAAAAGTCTAACTCCGTATTTTTCTAGTGATTTTTCACCATCAATAATTTTCAAACCTTCTAGATAATAATCAATAGCTTTATAATGGTCGGATAAAAGATATTGATAAACGACTCCAATTCTTTCACAAGCCATAATGCGACCTTTTGTGTAATTAATTGTATTGGCAACCTCTAGGGTTTTAAGACTGAAATCAAGCCAAGTAGAGTCTGTTGGAGTTAAAAAACTCTTTTTTGATATATACTCATTTCTTAAATTAATATACGTAGTGTCTGGTTTTTCATATTGGCTAATTACTTGTTCTAAAGAGTCTACAATTTTTTGTTGCGATAAGCATAAAGAGGAAAATGAAAGGAAATAAAAACATAATAAATGTCTCATAATTTCATAAAAACAAGATTAATAGCAATCTAAAGATAGGAATATAATTACGATAAACAGATTAAATGACGCAGAAATAAAGTAAACTCAAGCAGATATGAATTCTTTATAGTATTTATAGACAACATCTTGTACATTTATTTTTGCTGTTAATCAATTATTTTTAAAAATGAAATTCAAAAAAAGAACTGTACTTTTTCTAGTCCTTATTTCATGTTTCATAACTTTTTCGCAGGAGAATATTCTAGATGTTAAATACAAAAGAAGCTCTTTATATACATTAATGTTAAGTAACAATAGTAGAGCTCATAGTAATAGTATAATAGAATCTTTTATAAACACACCCTTATCTGAAAAATTCAATAATCATGCTATTGGTACTAAGATTATTACTAATGCAAGTTTAAAATATGCTACTAAAAAGTCAAAAAGTAAAAAATTAAAAGGAGGCATATTCTCTCGTCTTCCTAAGATTCCTAAAATTCCTGTAAATATTTCAAACCCACAGAAGAAATCTAAAGAAGATCAACAAATAGCTATACTCAATCATTTAAACACAAATAATTTCGCTAAGGCAATGATAGAAAAATGGTTTAGCCGAAGTAAAAAAGGAGGCTTTAATATGAGTTTAATTGCTGAGAGGGGTTCTTATAATGCAACAGATTTAGACATTAAGATAGCAAAACAAACGGTAAGAGGTCTTGCTATGCTATCAGACGCAGGTGAATCCTTAATAAATAATACTTTTGTAATTGTAAATGATTTCAAATTTACTAATAAAGAAGAAGTAGCCAAAAAAGTCAAAGTAATTATAGCTGAAATTCCTAGGGCATCTTCAAAAAAAGCAAACACTACAAAGGAGGGAGTAGAATTTTTTGGAAAAGGATATGTCGTAAAAACTACAGCCTATTTATATAAATTGGTTTGGAATGAAGAAATAGCTGCAATTTTTTATAATGATTTCTGGACAGAAGACACCTCGTTAGATTTAAATAGGAAAAAAGCATTTGATAAAACTAATATTTTCAAACTTCAATTAGTTGGTAAGCAAACGGCTTGGGCTGATGTTCAAAGTACAGTATTAACAAAAAAATCTAATGATGAATTAATTGCAATAGCCACAGTAAAAGCTGCAGATAATGTTATTGCCAAATTGCAGAGAAAATATGAAGTATTCCGCACGAAAACACCTCTGTTAAGTGGCGATCCTTTATCAGCAAAAATAGGATTTAAAGAGGGTCTTGAAAAGGGCGATAGATACGAAGTGTTAGAACAATTTATCAATAATAATGGTATTACTAAATATAAACGCATTGGCGTTATTAAGGTTGACAAAGATCATATTTGGGATAACCGCTATATGGCAGAAGAAGAAAACCCATCTACCATAGAATTCACCAAATTTAGTGGGTCAAAAAATAAGTACTACTCAGGTATGCTGATTAGACAAATAAATTAATCGGTTTTAAAACATAAACTATGAAACTAAAAAACAGTTTACTATTAATCATTATGCTATGTGTTGGTATAACTGCAAATGCACAATGGAAAAAAAACAAAGCCAATGAAGACACCAAAATATGGAGATACGATTTAGAATGCGAAGGCATCGCCAAACAAGGCTCTAAACTTGTAAAGGTATGGTCGTATTCTAAAAACCCAAAGCATGCTATTTCTCGGGGTATGAAAAATGCAGTTCATGGTATTATTTTTAAAGGATATGCTGGAGGCGGTCAGGGCTGTACTTCATTTAAACCATTAGTAAAATCTGCAGAAACAGAAGCGAAGTTTAAAGATTTTTTTGACAAGTTTTTCCTAGATGGCGGCGAATACTTAAAATATGTTTCGGCAGCAACCGATGGAAGTATTGCTGCAGGCGACCGTTTAAAAGTAAGCCGTAGAGAGTATAAAATTGGAATTATTGTAAACGTACAGTCAGACCAATTACGGAAGAGACTTGAAAAAGAAGGCATTATTAGAGGGTTAACCTCAGGATTCTAAATAATATAAAATAAAAAGATGAAAAAACACTATCAATTAGTTATTACACTCTGCTTTATGCTATTAAGCAGTGTTGTATTTAGTCAAGCCAAAAAGCCAACACTTATGGTTGTACCCAGTGATGTTTGGTGTAATCAAAATGGATATATGCTCAGTTTTAATGACCAAGGTACACTTGTTAAAATACCGGACTACAAAAAAGCATTTCAAGAAAACCCGGAAGTAATACAAGTTATTAGCCATATAAACGGGATGATGGCAGATAGAGGTTTTCCACTTAAAAACATGGAATCAGCCATAAAAACATTAAACTCGAATAGTGCTGAAGATAATATGAGAACCTCCAAAGCATCAGGTAGTGCCGTAAGTGAAAGCCCCATTGACGCTTTAAAAAAAGTGGCTAAAGCCGATATTATTATTCAGCTTACATGGACAGTAAATAAAACAGGACCAAAAAAATCTATTACGTTCAATCTTCAAGGCTTAGATGCTTATACCGATAAGCAAGTAGCTACTGCTGTGGGCACTGGAGCACCGTCATTTTCAGCAGAAATTCCTGTATTGCTTGAGGAAGCTGTATTAGCGCATATGGATAACTTTTCGGAATCCTTACAAACACATTTTGATGATATGTTTGAGAATGGTCGAGAAATTATTGTTCGCATTCAAAAATGGGATGATTGGGATGGTAATCTGGAAACAGAGTTCGACGGTGAAGAGTTAGGGATTATTATAGAAGATTGGTTAGCAGATAATACGGTTAAAGGACGATTTAGCACTACTGACATGACCGAAGATATGGCACTATTTGAACAAGTACGAATTCCGCTTTATAATAATAAAGGAAGGGCTATCGACGCAAGACGGTATGTAAGAGACCTTAGTAAGTTCTTAAAAAGCCCACCTTATAATATACAAAACAAATTGGTAATGAAAGGTTTAGGAAGGGCAACTATAATATTAGGAAGTAAATAAAATATAAACAAATGAAAAAAACAATATATCTATTGATGCTTTTTAGCTCAATATCATTAATTGCCCAGAAAGACATAAATAATGATGGAATTAACCTTGGGGCATATATCCCTGAGCAGATAGAAACAATTCCTTCATACGCTAGGAGTATGTTACAAAATAAGCTAAACCAGATTATTACAAAAAACGGAATTAGTGATAATGGGTATAACTCCAGATTTATAATTACACCAAATATCACAGTACTGAGTAAGAATATTACTGCCACTGCTCCTCCAAAGGTGGCTTTGAATTTGGAAGTTACATTTTATATTGGCGATGGTATTGCTGGTAAATTGTTTTCAAGTGAAACGGTTCAAATTAAAGGCGTAGGCACAAATGAAACCAAAGCTTATATGGCTGCTTTAAGGCAAATAAAACCTAAAAACGCCTTAATTCAAGATTTGATTTCTAAAGGTAAAGAACGTATTATAGAATACTATAATAACAATTGTGATCTTATTACTAAACAAGCAAACACTTTGGCCTCACAAAATAAGTTTGAAGAAGCCTTAGCAGTTATGGTAAGTGTTCCAGAAGTAAGTACTTGTTTTAATAAGGTAGAGTCCAAAATAAACACACTTTATATAAAGGCTATTAATGCGGGTTGTGCTCGCAAGTTAAATGAAGCCAAAAGCATTTGGGCTGCCAATCAAAATCTTGATGCCGCTAACCAAGCCGGAGCCATATTAGCAACAATAGAACCAGAAGCAACTTGCTTTGAAGAGGTAAAAGCTTTGTACACCAACATTGCTGAACGTATTCGTACTAAAGAACTTTTGGATAGAGATTGGGAATATAAATTAAGAGTTCTGGATCTTAAAAAAACGGCTATAAATGCAGCCAGAGATGTTGGTGTTGCCTATGCTAGATATCACCGCCATTATGTTGTTTATAAGGTTAGACGCTGGTATTACTATTAATAATTATTCCTTAAAAAAAGTGAATAAGCTATTAATCATTTATAATTTAAAATTATGAAAAAAATAATTTTACTCATTTCAATATTAACTATCGTATATGGCTTTAGTAGTGTAGATGATAATCATTTAATACCTGAAAAATCAGGTTTATTGGAAAGCAAATTTGGTGTTTGGAAAGGGACTGGTTCGCAGTCAGGGATGTCATGGACTATAAAAATTACTTTAAATAGTAACGAGCAACTAATCGAATATCCTTCATTGGGATGTAAAGAGTTTTTAATTCTTATAGATGAAACCACTACGCAATTATTATTTCGAGAAACCATTACAACCAATACGGTTTGCTTTAATCAAGGATTTGTTGAGCTAATAGAAACTTCAGAAACTACAATGGATTATAGTTTCTATTTCTCAAATGCTGAAAATGAAAAAGGAAAATTAGGAGCAACTGGTAGTGTTAAAAAGGTAAAATAATAGCTCTTTAAGAAAATTAAATAAAAATTATTAAACAATAAACTATTAATCATTTAAAACTAAAACAATGAAAACAAAACTATTTTTAAGTATAGCCCTAATGTTAGCCTTTTTTTGTTATTCGCAAAGTGTGATTACCGTAGATAACTCTGTTGGTAGTAACGCACAGTTTAGCGATTTGCAAAGTGCCATTTCATCAGCCAGTAATAACGATATTATTTATGTACATGCTTCCGAGATCAACTACGGTAATATTACTATAGATAAACCATTAACACTAATAGGTTTTTCGCATAGCGATACCGATAAAGAGTCTATGGTAACCGATTTAATATTTGGTTCAAGTGCTTCTAATTGCCGTATTACAGGTTTGCATATCACAGATGATGTCTTTGTTGATAATGTAGGTGTTACGTTAACCAATTTAGTATTCGAAAATAATAGGTTTGATGATGCTATAAATTTTGATAACGGAGGAGCTAATGATGTGCTTTTTAGAGGTAATATTATCTTTAATTTAGGAGATACTGGTACAAGCAGTGGTTCTAATAATTTAACAAATGCAATTGTTGAGAACAATATAATTACTAATAACATTTATATTAAACTTCATGAATCTGTTAGTATAAAAAATAATATTTTTTTAAATGAAAATGTTATTGGTAACTTAAGTACAGCTACTGGAGATTTAATAATTCAGGATTGTATTTTTTATTCTTCAATAGGTTCAATTTATAATCCAAATAACACAGGTGTTGTTTTTGAGAATTGCTTAACCTATAATAATTTGAGTGGTGTTACTAATTTAGTGGGAACAAATAATATTAATGATGTTAATCCACTTTTTGTTAGCGCAACAGACGACCTATTTGATGCTGCTACAGACGATTATCATTTACAAGGAGGCTCACCAGCAATAGGAGTAGGAATTTCAGGTGGAGATTTAGGAATTTTTAATGCAGGTCCTTTTGTATTCAATAATTTTGGTTATACCAATGGTATTCCAACCGTTAAGATTACAGCAATTACAAATTCGGTTACAGTGGGTGGTAATTTAGAGGTTACTATTAATACTAACTCCAATTAATATGAAAGCGCTTTTTATATATATACTTGTGCTATCCGGTTTTTGCTGTATGGCGCAAAGTATAACCTCGGCCGAGTATTTTTTTAATACCGATCCAGGAGTTGGTAATGGTATAGTCTTAGCCGTAAATGCTAATTCAGGACAACTCACACAATCCTATGCTATTTCTACATCAGGATTAGGGGAAGGCTTTCATAGCTTGTATATCCGAACAAAAAATGATGTTGGCAATTGGAGCCTGTATCATCGACAAGTTATTTACGTTAAAACATTTACAACATCTAATATTACTGCAGCAGAGTATTTTTTTAATATGGATCCTGGTGTTGGTAATGGTATGGCATTAGCTGTAAATGCTAATTCAGGGCAGTTAACACAGTCGTATTCAATTTCTTCATCAGGATTGTCGGAAGGGTTTCATAGCTTGTATATCCGGACAAAAAATGATGAGAATAATTGGAGTCTGTATCATAGACAAGTTATTTACGTTAAAACATTTGCAACATCTAATATTACAGCGGCAGAGTATTTTTTTAATACAGATCCAGGTGTTGGTAGTGGCATAGTCTTATCAATAGATGCTAATTCAGGGCAGTTAACGCAGTCGTATTCTATTTCTATTTCCAGTTTAGGCGAAGGCTTTCATAGTTTTTATATCAGGACTAAAGACACTAATGGCAACTGGAGTTTATATCACAGACAAGTTTTTTATATTAAAGATTTTGACTTAACTCCAGATGATGTCACTACTGCCGAGTATTTTATAGATACAGACCCAGGTGTAGGTAATGGTACTGCAATTGTTTTTGGAGATGCCTCTCAAACAACTCAAATACTTAATATTGATGCCACAAGTATAGCAGAAGGAGACC
>JAADHG010000128.1 GCA_013151975.1 Chlorobiota bacterium
CCTATTTCAGCATTACTCTCTACATTAAATGCTGAAAGTAACTTGGTGGAAAACTTTGAATCTATTTTTGTGATATAAAAGGCTAAGAATATAGTAAAAATAAACGTTGCCAAAAACCCCGTTACAGCACCTATTAAAAACCCTTTAGTATAATTAAAGGTTTTATCTTCTTGTAATCTACGTGTTTTTATCGCTTCATATACACCAAAGGCAATAATAACTCCATTAAATAAACTATAAACTGGTTGTGTATGTAAATCAAAAAGTCTTAAAATTAAAAAATATGCAATTAAAGAACTACTAATAGCAATGCCTAAACGCAAAGGCAAAAACATTTTTTTCATAATATTTAATTGTTTTCATTTTTAAAACTACGAAAAAAAAACAAGACGTACTTTTTTGTCTTTTACAATTCTCATTTATTACTTTTGTGACTCTGTAACATTTCTATAATGTTGTAGACCTATATTTAATTAAATAATCAAATATAAAACATATGAAAAAATGCTTGTTTTCTTTAACTGCTTTTGTATTAGCTGGTTTTACTGCTTTTGCTCAAGAGGTTAAATTTGAAGAATACGATTTAGATAACGGTATGCACGTTATTTTACATCAAGACAATTCGGCTCCTGTGGTTACAACTTCTGTAATGTATCATGTAGGCGCAAAAGATGAAAATCCAGAGCGTACAGGTTTTGCTCACTTTTTTGAACACTTGTTGTTTGAAGGCACAAAAAATATTGAACGCGGTGAATGGTTTACAATTGTAAGTTCTAATGGCGGTAGCAATAATGCCAATACAACTGATGATAGAACGTATTACTACGAAGTGTTTCCATCTAATAATGTTGAGCTTGGTTTGTGGATGGAGTCTGAACGTTTATTACATCCTATTATTAATCAAATTGGTGTAGATACTCAAAACGAAGTAGTGAAAGAAGAAAAACGCCTTCGTGTTGATAATGCTCCATATGGTCATTTTTTAGAATATGTTAAACAAGAAATGTTTAAAAAACATCCCTATAAAGGAACTACCATAGGTAAAATGGAACATCTTGATGCGGCAACTCTTGAAGAGTTTCAAGCCTTCAATAAAAAATTCTATGTTCCTAATAATGCTGTATTAGTAGTTGCTGGAGATATTGATGTCCCTTCAGTAAAAAAAATGATTCAAGACTATTTTGGAACTATTCCACGAGGTGAAGATATTGTTAGAAACCTCCCTAAAGAAGATCCTATTACTGAAACCATATCTGCAAAAGGATACGATGCCAATATTCAAATTCCTGCTGTAGTAGCAGCATATAGAACGCCTTCATTTAAAGACAGAGATTCTTATGTGTTAAATATGATCTCAAATTATTTAAGCAGTGGTAAAAGCTCGAAATTATACAAGAGAATTGTTGATGAGAAGAAGATGGCTTTACAAGTAGGTGCTTTTAATGTAAGTCAAGAAGATTATGGATTATATTTACTATTCGGTCTGCCATTAGGAGATGTAAAGCTAAATGATATTATTTCTGAAATTGATGAAGAAATATTGAAATTACAAAACGAACTCATTTCAGAAAAAGATTATCAAAAACTTCAAAACAAATTTGAAAATCAATTTGTAAACTCTAACTCTAGCATTTCTGGGATTGCAAACTCTTTGGCTAGATACTATATGCTTTACGGAGATACCAATTTAATTAATAATGAAATTGATATCTACAAATCTATAACCAGAGAAGAAATTCAAGAAGTAGCAAAAAAATATTTAAACCCTAATCAACGCTTAATTTTAGAGTATTTACCTAAAAAAGATAATGAATAAAAAGACATTATATATGAAAACTAAAATATCAATATTAATTACATTGTTTTTATTATCAGTTGGTGTACAAGCTCAAATTGATAGATCTAAACAACCTAAACCAGGACCAGCTCCTAAAATTCAGTTACAGACTCCCGTTGAATTTACGTTAAATAACGGGCTAAAAGTAATGGTTATAGAAGATCATAAATTACCACGCGTATCTTATAATTTAACCATCGATAATGTTCCTACTATAGAAGGCAAAAAGAAAGGCGTTTCCGATTTACTTGGAGCAATGCTTGGTAACGGAACGACTACCATTCCGAAGGACGAATTTAATGAAGAAGTAGATTTTCTAGGAGCAAATTTAAGCTTCTATTCTTCTGGCGGATTTGCAAGTGGTTTATCAAAATATTCCGAACGCATATTAGAATTAATGGCAGATGCCACCCTGCATCCATTATTTGATGAAGAAGAATTTAATAAGGAAAAAGACAAGCAAATAGAAGGGCTAAAAGCTGGCGAAAAAAGTGTTGATGTTGTTGCTAGTCGTGTGGCACAAGCTTTAGCTTACGGCACACATCATCCTTATGGGGAATATGTAAATGAGGCCTCTCTTAACGCTATTTCTCTTGATGATGTACAAAAATATTTTAGAGAGTTTTTTAACCCCGGAAATGCTTATTTAGTTGTTATTGGAGATGTAGATGTAGCCTCTGTAAAAACCCAAATTGAAAATACTTTTGGTCTCTGGATAAAAGGCACAAGTCTTAACCTTCAGGTTCCAAAAGCAAGCCCAAATGTGCAATACACACAAATTAATTTTGTGGATATGCCTAACGCAGTACAATCTAATATTTCTGTTACAAATAATGTATCATTAAAAATGAATGATCCAAATTATCATGCGGTTTTAATTGCAAATAAAATATTAGGTGGTGGCTTTAATAGCTATTTAAACATGAATCTTCGTGAAGCACATGGTTATACATATGGCGCACGTTCTAGTGTTGGCACTAGTAGGTATGATGCCTCCCGTTTTACCGCTGGAGCTTCTGTAAGAAATGCAGTAACAGATAGTGCTGTAGTTGAAGCTATAAAGGAAATTAAACGCATTAAGAACGAATATGTTACAGACGAAGCATTAGCTAATGCCAAAGCAAAGTATGTTGGCGACTTTGTTTTAGCACTTGAGCGACCACAAACTATTGCTAGATATGCATTAAATATTAAATTAAATAATTTGCCTGAAGACTTTTATGCAACATATCTTGAGAAGATTAACGCCGTTACTAAAGAGGACGTAAAACGTGTTGCAAATAAATATTTTAAAGTTGAAAATGCACGTGTAATAGTGGTTGGCAAAGGGAGTGATGTTATTCCTAATCTTGAAAAAACAGGAATCCCTATTAAATATTTCGACACTTATGCAAATCCTGTTGAAAAACCAGAATTTTCAAAACCTATCCCAGAAGGTGTATCGGCACAGTCTGTTCTTAACAATTATATAAAAGCTATTGGCGGAAAAGACAAAGCGATGACTGTTAAAACAGTTCACGCCACTGCCAATGTAAAGATTGAAGGCGTGCCTTTAACTTTATCTGCTGAAATGAAAAAAATGGTGCCTAATAAAGAATCTATGGAAATGTCGGCTGAAGGTATGGGTGTATTAATGAAACAAAAATTTAATGGCAAATCAGGGTTTGCCGAACAACGCGGTATTAAAACGCCGTTAACTGATGCTGAAATTGCAGAACGTAATGCTGATTATGTGATTTTTCCTGAGTTGCATTATGACGCTTCTAGTATTTCATTAGTTTCTATGACAACTATTGATGGTAAAGATGTTTTTAAATTAAAGGTTACAAAAGGCGAAAAAACATCCTTTAGATATTATTATGCTGAAACTGGATTGTTAGCACGTTCTGAGTCTCAGTCTGAAATCCAAGGTCAAAATGTAACTACAGTAGTTAACTATGCTGGTTATTCACCTGTTGATGGCATTCAGTTTCCGTATATTCAGAGTGTTAAATCTGGTCCTCAAACCATTTCATTAAACATCACTAACGTGATTATTAATAAAGGTGTAAGTGATGAAGATTTTAATTAATTTTAAATAAAAATACTATTTATCAAACCCAGAGTTTCGGCTTTGGGTTTTTTAATTTCTCTTATTGGCAAAATAGACCCCAATCAAAATAAGAATAGTTGCCAAGGCTTGCAAAAGGCTAAACCCTTCGCCATCTAAAACACCCCACCCTACAGCCACAATAGGCATAACATAAGTTACAGAAGACGCAAATACTGGTGTTGACATTTGTACCAGTTTATTAAACATTACTTTGGCTAAAGCAGTCCCAAAAGCTGAAAGAATAATAATATAAACCAAAGACATCTTAACCTCAGGATTTTCAAAAGTTTCTTTAGTAAAGAAGTCTGTAAATAGCAACACTATGAATGCTGGAATTACAATAGCCGTAAAATTACCAAACGCAATGGTTATGGCTTTAACATCTTGTAAGTGTCGCTTAATAATATTTACATTGGCACCATACATAACTCCCGAAATTAACACCAATCCTGCGTATAGGTAATTTTGATGTGGGTTTAACTGTGCACCACTACCAATTAAAATGGCTGTTCCAAAAAAACCAATAATTACACCAAGTATCTGACGCTTGGTTGAAGCAATATTAAACACTGCAAAACCTAAAAGAATAGTATTTAAGGGGACAAGCGAATTTAAAATTGACGCAATGGCACTATCAATCTCTGTTTCGGCAAAGGCAAATAAAAACGCAGGAAAAAAAGTGCCTATAAAACCTGAAATGATAAGCCATTTCCATGTAGCCTTGGGAATTTCTTTTAAGGTGTAAAAACCAAAAATGAATATAAAAAATCCAGAAAATAGTATCCGTAATGCACCCAATTGCAAAGGCGTTAATCCTATTAATCCTTTTTTAATAAGTATAAAGGAACTGCCCCAAATTATTGATAATACAATAAGGTAAATCCATTTTTTATTCCCTGAGTCTATTGACATAGTCTTTATTTAATACAACAGTGTGCAAATAAAAGCTAAAAATTGTTAGTTTTGTGGAGAACTTAATACTTAAAAACTATGAAGACATTAAAAAATATTTTAACGGTGATTTTGGTTGCTACACTGTTTACCGCATGTAAAAATGAAGCGAAACCTGAAGTTAAAACTATAGAAACTGACGTCGCTGTAACTACAGAAAAAGCCCTGAACCCTGATGCAAATTTTGTAAAGACAGAGTTTACTATTGATGGCATGACCTGTGCTATTGGTTGCGCAAGAACTATAGAAAGTAAAATTGCCAAAATGGATGGTGTAAAATCTGCTAAGGTAGATTTTGATAGAAAATTAGCCATGGTAGAATATGATGACGCTATGGTAAATCATGAAGCTTTAGAAGCAACGGTTTCTAAAACTGCCGATATTTACAAAGTAAGCGACATGAAAGATGTGGGCGCATTTACGGCTAAAGCAGCGCATGATAAAGATTGCCAAAAAGAGTGCTGTAAAAACAAAACAGCAGCAGAAAAAGAAGCCTGCGCCAAAGATTGTAAAAAACCATGTTGCGCCGAAAAGAAAGGTGACGCTTAAAAAAATAATGACTATAAAATAAGCAATTGATTGATTATAGCCGTTGTAAACAAACGTTTTTCATTTTTGAATAGAATCTATTTTAATTTCTTCTTCCTCAAGGGCGTCTAAATACAATTTCGGGATTATTTTTTCTTTTTCAGTTCTAATATCAATGCAATTTGCAGATTTAGCTCTATTATTAAATTCAGTTAGTGTTTTGTTTTTCCACGATTCCAAATTAGTAGAATCGATTGGGTCAAAATCAAAACCCGCTTTATTTAATTCAATATTGTCCCAAGTGTAAGTACTTTTTAAGACAATTTTATTTTTTGTTTGTTTTACAGTAACTAAGGTGTCGTTATTTATGAATAAACCTACTCCCTTTTTAAATTCCGATAAAACCAACGTACTATCGACAACTTTATTTCGAAAAAGCCAAATCTCGTCAGACTTTGTCGTCAGCATTAACATATATTGTTCAGTTATTTTATATTCCCAATAACTACCATCTTTATTGCACCTATTCCAAGTTCCAATTGCAATATGTTCTTTAGTAGATTTTTGACAACCTAAAAATAAAAAAGAAAGAAATAGAGTTTTTAGGTATCTCATTTTTCAAATGTTTGACAACTTATAATATCTTAATGAATATGATTATCCATTCATCAAATTCTCAATGTCTTCAACTTCAATAGGAATATTGCGCATCAAGTTAAACGGCTCACCTTGTTCTTGGATGACCACATCATCTTCCAAACGAATGCCAAAACCTTCATCTGGTATATAAATGCCTGGTTCTACAGTAAATACCATATTGGCTTGCATAGGTTCCGTTAAAATGCCATAATCATGGGTATCTAATCCCATATGATGCGAGGTGCCATGCATAAAATATTTTTTATAGGCTGGCCAATCTTTGTCTTCGTTTTGTACATCGGCTTTATCCAATAAGCCTAAACCCAACAATTCAGAAGTCATGAGTTTCCCAACCTCAACATGATACTCTGCCCAATCAGTTCCGGGAACTAACAGTTTTGTCGCTTCATTTTTTACACGGTTTACCGCATTATAAACTGCTTTTTGCCGGTCGGAAAACCGACCAGAAACAGGAATAGTTCGCGTCATATCACTCGAGTAATTTGCATATTCAGCACCAACATCCATGAGTATTAAATCGCCTGCTTTACATTGTTGGTTATTCTCTATATAATGTAACACATTAGCGTTATTCCCTGAAGCTACAATTGGTGTATAAGCGAATTTTTTTGAGCGATTTCGTAAAAATTCATGCATAAACTCTGCTTCAATTTCATACTCCCAAACACCTGGTTTTACAAAATTTAAAATCCTACGAAAGCCTTTTTCAGTAATATCACAAGCGGTTTGAATTAAGTCTAGTTCTATTTGGTCTTTTACAGAGCGTAACCGTTGTAAAATAGGATTGCTCTTTGCCACAGCATGTGCTGGGTATTTGTCTTTTAACCATTTGGTAAAACGATCTTCGCGTGTTTCTGTTTCAACCGAAGCTCTATAATGCTCATTTGTATTTATATATACCGTATCACATTGTGTCATAATTTCAAACAAAATCTTTTCCATCTCACTAAGCCAATACACTGTCTTAATTCCACTGGTTTTTAATGCGG
>JAADHG010000185.1 GCA_013151975.1 Chlorobiota bacterium
GATATTTATGTAAATGACGCTTTTGGTACAGCACATAGAGCGCATGCGTCAACAACTGTTATTGCACAATTTTTTAATGAGAACAAATGCTTTGGACTTCTAATGGCTAAGGAAATTGAAAGTATTAAAAAAGTAATGGAAACAGGAGAAAAACCTATTACGGCAATTCTTGGAGGCGCTAAAGTATCATCTAAAATCACAATAATTGATAATATACTAGATAAAATTGACCACTTAATTATTGGTGGCGGAATGACTTTTACGTTTATTAAAGCACAAGGTGGACATATAGGAAACTCACTGGTAGAAGACGATAAATTAAAGTTAGCTCTTGGGATTTTAGAACGCGCAAAAGCTAAAAACGTACAAGTACATTTACCTGTGGACGCTATAATTGCTGATGCATTTAGTAACGATGCTAATACAAGAATTGTTCCTGTTAATGAAATCCCTGAAGATTGGATGGGTCTTGATGTTGGTCCCGAAACAGAAACGTTATTCAATACGGTTATTTTAAATTCTAAAACAATACTATGGAATGGTCCTTTAGGCGTTTTTGAGATGGAGAGTTTTGCAAGCGGAACCATTGCATTAGGAAATGCGATTACCGAAGCCACAAAAAAAGGCGCATTTTCATTGGTTGGCGGTGGCGACTCAGTTGCTGCCGTAAAACAATTTGGGTTTCAAGACAAAGTAAGTTATGTAAGTACCGGAGGAGGCGCTATGTTAGAAAGTTTAGAAGGCAAAACACTTCCTGGAATTGCTGCTATATTAAATTAAAGAATATATCAAGTTTCAATTCTCATTAAAAAACACGATTTTAGCGTATTAGCCGTTTTATTATATTATAATTTTAGTAAATGATTTTAAGAGTATTAATAGCCTTGTTCTTTATTCAGTTTGCAGATGCGCAAACCCAAGATACTCTTATTTCTAAAAAGGAGACAAAACCTCCGCAAGAAACAATAATTTCTGACACTTTAATTGATGGTAAATCACAGGTAAATAAAGCAGTAAAACCCGTTGAAGATTCTCTAGCAAAAAATATATTTAAAGACCACAAGTTAGCTGCAGAGTTGGATGAAAAATGGCTAAACGAATTATATAGTTCATCCTTATATGACACCATATACAAATCGGTTTCTGAGTTAACTTATGAGGACGTTTATTATCCAGAATTACCCACAGACACCCTAAAAAAACGATTAGCAGAACTAAACGCTAAAACACCTTTTAATATTGAATACAATCCATCTTTAGAAAATGTTATAAAGAGCTATTTAAAGAACAGAAGACAATCTCTAGAACGGTTAATGACACTGAGTCACTACTATTTCCCAATGTTTGAAAAAGAGTTAGATAATTACAATATCCCATTAGAGATCAAGTATTTATCAATTGTGGAATCTGCTTTAAAACCCAGAGCTAAGTCTAGAGTGGGCGCCACTGGTTTATGGCAATTTATGTTCGCCACAGGAAAACAATTCGGGTTAGATGTAAGCAGTTATGTTGATGAGCGGAGTGATCCAATAATGTCAACTGAAGCGGCAAGCAAATATTTGGCAAGTTTATATAAAATTTTTGGAGACTGGGATTTGGCATTAGCAGCCTATAACTCTGGACCCGGAAATGTTACAAAAGCAATAAGGCGTTCAGGAGGCTATACTAATTATTGGAATATAAGACCATTTTTACCTCGTGAAACAGCTGGGTATTTACCAGCATTTTTAGCAACAATGTACATTTTTGAATATGCAGATGCTCATGGGTTCCAGCCTCAAAGACCAGAGATTACCTATATTGAAACAGATACAGTAAGAGTAAAACACATGATAACCTTAGATCAAGTGGCCGAACTTACAGGCGTTCCTATCGAAAAGCTGCAATTTTTAAATCCGTCATATAAATTGGATATTATTCCTTTTATTAAAGATGAAGATTATGTGCTCCGGTTACCAAGAGAATACATAGGCGTTTTTGTTAATAATGAAGAAAAAATATACGCTTTTGCTAAGACTGAGTTTGATAAACGCGAAAAACCATTACCACAATTTTTTGAAACCAAGTCACGTATTCGTTATCGTGTAAGATCGGGAGATTATTTAGGCAAAATAGCTAGAAAATATGGTGTAAGAGTAAGTCAAATAAAGCGATGGAATGGCTTACGAAGCAATAATATTAGAGTTGGACAACGTCTTACAATTTACCCTAGGAAACCAGCATTTTCAAAAGCTAAAGCATCAACCAGAAAAAAGGCAACAAACGCAGCCGTGGGCAAAAAAACCTATAAAGTTAAAAATGGAGATTCCCTATGGAGTATTGCACAAAAGCTTTCAGGAGTTACTATTCAAAATTTAAAAGACTGGAACAATATTAGCAGTACAAAATTAAAACCCGGAATGATTCTTGTGGTGTCCAAGAAATAATCCAACTAAAAACAAACAAACACATGAAAAAAATCATACTCGCAACGTTTAGCATAATGCTTTTTGTAGCCTGTAAAGAGGATGGCGCAAAAGCGAAACGAATAGTATCATCGTCTTCCGGAAATATAAATAATCTTTCGGTAGTTATAGATAACATTTTGTGGGAAGGGCCTGTTGGCGAACACGTTCGAGATGTTTTTGGCGCCGAAGTTTATGGCTTACCGCAACAAGAGCCTTTATTTTCTATGAGTCAAATGCCAACAGCAATTTTTACGGGGTTTGCCAGAAAAAATAGAACAATTTTAAAAATAGAAAAAGGAAAAGAAGCCAATACTGTATTTTTAGAAGACCCTTTTGCTAAGCCACAAAAATTAGTGTTGATTAGCGGCAAAACCAATATGGAGATTATTGCGCAGATAGATAAAAACGCAGAAAAAATAATTTCAGTTTTTAAAAACGAAGAGATAAAAGAAAAGCAAAAACGCATTAGAAAATCATTAAATAAAAACAATAATATAGAACAAAAACTTGGGCTAACAATTAAGTTTCCATCAGCTTATAGAGTAGCAAAAGAAGACAGCACCTTTTTCTGGTTACGGCGCGACATTAAAGCAGGAACCCTAAATATATTGTTATATGAAATGCCTTTAAATGCCATTTCTGATGGAGATAATGCTATAAACGATGTTATTAAAATGAGAGATTCTATTGGCAAGGTATATATTCCAGGGCCTATTGAAGGCTCCTATATGATTACAGAAGAAGCTTATACGCCTTTTTTTAAAACAACAATTTTAGATAATAAACCAACGTTTGAAACCAGAAGTACTTGGGAAGTTAAAAATGCATTTATGGCAGGACCATTTTTAAATTATATAATAAAAGATGAGATAAACAACAGGCTTTTAGTTCTTGAAGGATTTGCTTTTGCTCCCTCAGTTGCAAAACGGGATTATATGTTTGAGTTGGAAGCCATACTTAGGTCGGTAAAAATTAAATAAAAAAAAAGTCAACGCATTGCGTTGGCTTTTTTTAAAATATATTAAAAATTAATCTTTTTTATCATCTTCTTTTTTATCATCTTCTTTACTGGCTTCTTTAAATTCTTTAATACCACTACCAAGACCTCTCATAAGTTCAGGAATCTTTTTCCCACCAAATAATAATAAAACCACAACCACAATTAAAATAATTTGTGGAGCTCCAATCGCTAAAGGAATCATATATAAACTCATTTGTATTTATTTAAGAATACAAAGTTAATAATTAAACTTTAAAAAAAGCGTTTAAAAGCAAACTTTAGCATATTGTAAAACAGCAGATGCTATAATTTTATTTAATTTAGCACAAGAATGGCAACCGAAAAGAAAGACAGAAAAAAATTAGCTAAAAAACTACTGCACAAGTATCGTTTAGTAATACTTAACGAAGATACTTTTGAAGAGCGTTTTGCCATTAAGCTTACTCGGTTAAACGTGTTTGTTTTATTATCGCTATCTACTATCTTTTTAATTGTTGCTACCATTTTATTAATAGCATTTACACCATTAAGAGAATATATTCCTGGGTATTCTTCTACAGCACTAAAAAAAGAGGCCATTACACTTAATTATAAAACAGATTCTTTACAACAAGTTATCGCACTAAACGAACAATATTTCGAATCTATAAAACGTGTTTTAAAAGGAGATGTTTCAACAGTTACATTTAATAAGGACTCAATTATTAAAGCTGCTGAGTTAGATGCAAAAGAATTTAATTTAGCTCCTTCAAAAGAAGACTCTCTATTAAGAGAAAAAGTAGATAAGGAAGATAAATACAATCTCTTTGAATCGGCAACCTCAAAAGTAAACTTTGTACTATTCCCACCAGTAACAGGAACGATTAGTGAGGGTTATAATGTTAAAGAAAAACATTTTGCTATAGATATTGTAGTTGCAAAAGACACACCTGTTAAAGCAATAGCAGATGGGACGGTAATTTTTGCAGAATGGAACACACAAACAGGCTATGTTATTATTATTGATCATGGTAGCGGACTTATTTCGGCATATAAGCACAATGCATCTCTCACGAAGGCCCAAGGCGATTTAGTAAAAACGGGAGAAGTTATTGCAATTTCTGGAAATACTGGCGAACTTACCACAGGACCGCATTTGCATTTTGAACTTTGGAGCGACGGTTACCCGATTGACCCTACCACTTTTATTGATTTTGAGTAAATGAAGCTATCAGAAATAACATCCCTTAAAGCATTACTTGCAAAACCGTTTGCTAAACAAATTCAAAGAAAAGTAAACAAATGGGCAAATCGCCCTATTAAAACCCAAGACAAAGTTTTTAAAGATTTAATTTTAAAAGCAACACTAACGGTATTTGGTCAAGATCATGATTTTAAAAATATAAAATCGTATAAAGATTTCATAAAGCGAGTACCTATAAGAGACTACGAAGCTTTAAAGCCTTATGTTGAACGCGTTGTTGCAGGAGAAGAAAACATACTTTGGAAAGGAAAGCCCATTTATTTTGCCAAAACATCAGGAACTACTTCTGGGTCAAAATATATTCCTATTACAAAAGAAAGTATGCCAAGTCATACAGAAGCAGCAAGAAATGCAATTTTGTTATATGTAGCTGAAACAGGAAAAACAAATTTTGTAAATGGAAAAATGATTTTTCTTCAAGGAAGTCCAATTTTAAAAGAACAAAACGGAATTCAATTAGGACGTTTATCAGGAATTGTAGCACATTATATTCCTAAATATCTTCAAAAAAACAGAATGCCAAGTTGGGAAACCAATTGTATTGAAGACTGGGAAACCAAAGTAGATGCCATTGTAGAAGAGACCATTAATGAAAATATGACGATTATTAGTGGGATTCCGTCTTGGGTGCAAATGTATTTTGAAAAATTGCAAGAAAAGACGGGGAAAAAAGTTGGAGAGATCTTTAAGAATTTCGACTTATTTATTTTCGGAGGTGTAAATTTTGAACCATACAGAGCAAAGTTTGAAAACCTTATTGGGAGACAAGTAGATAGCATAGAATTGTATCCGGCTAGTGAAGGGTTTTTTGCATTTCAGGACAAGCAAAATGAAAAGGGCATGTTGCTTCAGTTAAATTCAGGTATTTTTTATGAGTTTGTTAAAGCAGACACTTTTTTTGATAAAAACCCACAACGTATCACTTTAAAGGATGTTAAAGTAGGCGTAAATTACGTGATGATTATATCAACAAATGCAGGTCTTTGGGCATACAATATTGGAGACACTGTTGAGTTTACCTCCACAAAACCATATCGGGTTATTGTTTCCGGACGCATCAAACATTTTATTTCAGCCTTTGGCGAGCACGTTATTGGCAAAGAAGTAGAACAGGCACTTCAAGAAGCTATTGCAGGGAGCAATATTAGAGTTTCAGAGTTTACAGTAGCCCCACAAATAAACCCCAATGAAGGATTGCCGTATCATGAATGGTTTATTGAGTTTGAAAATGAACCTGAAAACATATCGGCTTTTGCTAAAAAGATAGATGAATCACTTCAGCATCAAAACAGTTATTATTCTGATTTAATAACAGGCAAAATATTGAAACCATTACAGATAAGCAGTGTTAAAAAACAAGGGTTTAAAGCGTACATGAAATCTATAGGAAAACTTGGAGGGCAAAATAAAATCCCTCGTTTAGCTAATGACAGGAAGATTGCAGATGCGTTAAACCTAAAAAATTTAATCAAATAGCGTATCTTTGCAGGTTAAATAGGAAATATGAATATGAAACATCAAGGACGAACAAGAGCGCAAGAAAGCTCAAGTGCTATTGAGAGAATGTACATTACAATGCGCCACTTATTTAATCGTGGATTTTATAAACCCATGGGCATTTCGGGGGAAACCTTAAGAGAAGCCTTATTACTTTTAAGACCTGAAATTTATGGCTCCATTGGCGAAGAAAAAGCTGAACTAGACGGTTTATTATACGTCATAGATAGACTGCCTCATGGCATTGAAGAATGTCGATTTATTAACTTAACGAGTGATGAAGGCTACGGTAATTCACATTTTGAAGTGATTATTCCTCCAAAACGAAGACGTAACTGTTACAGAATAGACGAGGAACAAATGAATATTGAAATTACCCGAGGACGTTCTGAAATTTATGATATTTTAACCCACCTAACCTTTTTATTTGTTGAATCTCACAAAATAAGTAAACGTGTTATTATTAATGAAAAAGGAGCGACTACTCGAGATTGGACTAAACTTGAAAAAGCGGTGTTATCCAATAAAAAACTCAGCCAAAAAGAACGTGAAATAGCCATTACGCATACGGCAAATATTTTAGGGCGCACCTTTGAAGAGTTAACAGCAATATATGCAATGTTTGCAACCAAAAATCAACCGGAACGTCTATTAAACATTGTATATTGGTTGGGAAAATTAGCGATAGAAGAGGTGGTAAAAAATGTAAAACGAACGGTAACTTTCAGCCCAGTTTTAAGAGAGCGTTTAGGACACCATATTCATGGCGAAATTTGGGCAAATACCATAAAAAATGCTCTTAAAAAGAATAATTTATTAGAGCGACCAATACACATCATTAG
>JAADHG010000111.1 GCA_013151975.1 Chlorobiota bacterium
GCTGAAATTTTCCAATTAGATATTTTAGCAGCAAGTATTCAAACTATAAAAAATAACGAAACACGATTTGTAATTGTAAAGCGGACAAATTCTGAAATACCAGAAAATGAAATTAATAAAGCCTCTTTAAAGTTTGAATTGTCTTCCGAAAGAGGAAGTTTAGCAACAGTACTTAACGTTATGAGTGATTGCAAATTGAATCTTACTAAAATTCAGTCTTTACCAAAAATTGATACACCTTGGTTTTATGCCTTTTTTGTAGATGTTACATTTGATGATTATCAGGATTATAAAAAAGCAAAATCTATTATCAACATTATGGCGCAGGACTTTAAAGTGTTGGGCGAGTATAAAAACGGAAAGCTATGATTGAAGTTGCAAATAGATTACATACCGTTGAAGAATACTATTTCTCAAAAAAACTGCGAGAAGTTAACATGCTTAGAGCTGTAGGGAAACCTATAATTAATTTAGGTATTGGGAGTCCAGATTTGCAACCACCTCAAAAAGTAGTTACTGCTATTATTGAGAGCCTTCAAGAATCTAATGCGCACAAATATCAGAGTTATCAAGGTATTCCAGAGTTAAGAGAGGCAATGGCTGAGTTTTACCGAGAGCAATTCCAAGTGCATTTGAGTCCCATGACCGAAATTTTACCATTAATGGGAAGTAAAGAAGGGATTATGCATATTTCTATGGCATATCTAAATGAAGGTGATGAAGTACTCATACCAAACCCGGGTTATCCAACATATCAATCGGTTACCAAATTAATGGGAGCAAAACCAATATTTTATGAACTGGATGAAGCAAATAATTGGTTGCCAAATATTATTGCTTTGGAAAAATTAGATTTAACCAAAGTAAAAATTATGTGGCTTAATTATCCACACATGCCAACCGGAGCTCATGCTAATTATAAAATGTATGAAGAGTTAGTTGCCTTTGCAAGACGCAATAATATTTTAATTGTTAATGATAATCCGTATAGTTTTATTTTAAACGATTCTCCAAAAAGTATATTAAAAGTTAAAGGCGCAAAAGAGGTTTGTCTCGAACTTAATTCGTTAAGTAAAACATTTAATATGGCAGGTTGGAGAGTAGGTATGGTCATGGGAGATGGAAAGCATATTAGCAACATATTAAAAGTAAAAAGCAATATGGATTCAGGAATGTTTTACGGTATTCAAAAAGGAGCTATAGAAGCACTAAAATGTTCAAAGCTTTGGTATTTAAGCTTAAATAGTGTCTACGAGCAACGACGAGAATTGGTGTGGCAATTAGCAGAAGCCCTTAACTGTACGTATGATAAAAGTGCATCTGGACTTTTTGTCTGGGCAAAACTGTCTCCTTTTGTTAAAGCTGAAGAATTCATAGATGTAATACTTAAAAACAATCATATTTTTATTACACCAGGAACTGTTTTTGGAAGTAAAGGAGAGGGCTACATAAGATTTTCTTTATGTGCATCGATCGAAGATTTAGAAGAAGCAATAGCAAGAGTAAAATGAAAAATATATACATCATAGGAATTGGGTTAATTGGTGGAAGTCTAGCTTTAAACATTAAAAAGTTGCATCCAGAAGCGGTTATTTACGGTATTGATAATAATCCTAAACATTTAGAAGAGGCACTCTCATTACATATTATTGATGCAAAGGCAGAAATTGAAGATGTAAAAAAAGCTGATTTAGTAGTGTTGTCAATTCCAGTCGATACTTCAGTAATTGAGTTGCCTAAAATATTGGATATGGTTTCTGATGAGACTTTGGTGATAGATGTTGGATCAACAAAATCTGATATTTGTAAAGTAGTTGATAAACATCCTAAACGTAGAAATTTTTTAGCAACACATCCTATTTCAGGAACTGAGTTTTCAGGACCAAAAGCGGCGTTTATGGAACTGTTACCAAACAAGACAAATATTATTTGTGAGGTAGAAAAAACAGCATTTAAACTACAACAAAAGGCTATAGACTTATTTGTAAATATTGGCATGCGTATTCGTTATATGAATCCGGAAGCACATGATAAACATATTGCATACATGTCGCATTTATCACATATTAGTTCGTTTATGTTAGGGAAAACAGTTATTGATAAAGAGAAAAATGAGCGTGATATTTTTGATATGGCAGGTAGTGGATTTGAATCTACGGTAAGATTAGCAAAGAGTTCTCCAGAAATGTGGACACCAATTTTTGAACAAAATAAAATCAATGTTATAGAAACATTAGAAGATTACATTAAAAACCTCACACAGTTTAAAGAACTGATGCAACAAGACGATTTTGATGCCATTTTTAGAGAGATGAAAAACACAAATTATATTAAACAAATTTTAAAAGGAATAGCTTAAAAACAAGTGCTATGGAAAACAAAAAAGAACTTAGAACGTGGTTAGATAAATTTGGATTAGACCATCCATTAGTAATTGCAGGACCATGTAGTGCAGAAACCGAAGAACAGGTGTTAAAAATTGCACACCAATTAAAAGATAGCGATGCTACGGTTTTGCGTGCTGGAATCTGGAAACCTAGAACACGTCCAGGGAATTTTGAAGGCGTAGGTGCTTTGGGTTTAAAGTGGATGCAAAAAGCAAAGGAAGAAACAGGAATGTTAATAACTACAGAGGTTGCCAATGCAAATCATGTAGATTTAGCCTTGAAACATGATGTAGATATTTTATGGATTGGTGCACGAACTACGGTAAGTCCTTTTATTGTTCAGGAAATAGCTGAAGCTTTAAAAGGGACAGATAAACCTGTATTAATTAAAAACCCAGTAAACCCAGATTTATCGTTGTGGTTAGGAGCTGTTGAGCGTTTTTATACAGCCGATGTTAAGAATTTAGGCGTAATTCATCGCGGATTTTCAACGTATGAAAAAACAAGATATCGTAATAATCCAGAATGGCAATTACCTATAGATTTGCAAAATCGTTTTCCAGATTTACCCTTAATTTTAGACCCTTCGCATATTGCTGGTCGACGCGATATTCTTTTTGATTTATGTCAAACTGCTCTCGATTTAAATTATGATGGATTGATGGTTGAAACCCATCACGACCCTGATAATGCGTGGAGTGATGCTGCACAACAAATTACACCAGCAACTTTAATACAGTTTATGGAGGATTTAAAAATTAGAAAAGAGACTTCGGCTGAAGCGGAGTTTAATAACAATCTTAATACCTTACGTACACAAATTGATATTGTAGATCATCAACTTATCGAAATGTTAGGAAAACGCATGAAAGTTTCAGATGGTATTGGGGCACTTAAAAAAGAGAATAATGTAGCAGTACTTCAATCTAAACGATGGAATGAAATTTTAGGAAAAATGATTTTAGAAGGTGAAAAAAATAATTTAAGCGAAGAGTTTGTACTTAGAATGTTTAAGGCCATTCATCAAGAATCGATTAATCATCAGGAAAAAATATTGAGACAATAAATAAAAGGCTCACCAACAAGCGAGCCTTTTTAACATAAAATACGTTCTTAATTTGGTACAGAAAAATCAAAAACAGATTGGTTTGTGCGACCTTGAGGCACTTGCCCTTGATAGAGAAAAGCATATTCCCCTGGTTCTAAACTATCAAATGTAACTTTAAATTTATTAGCTTCTATCTCTTCAATATTGAAAGGTAAAGCAAATTTTGGATCAATACCGTCTTGACTAGATACCCAACTCTTTTTTCCAATAATAACTTGTCGGGTGTTTTTGCGTTCTTTAACGGTAAGTTTTACGAGCACAAATTCGTTAGGGGAACTGGCCGTTCTAAACCACCAATTCAGCAAACCTGTAGGGTTTCCTTGAGTTGTTTGTAGATTATTTACTTCGGTAACCGAAGGGTCAAAAACAAAAGTGAACTCAAGAGGTCTAGTTAGCACATTATTAGACCTTGTTCTTGGAAGTACAGCTCTTTTTTTAGAATTAATAAATCCAGAAACTAATTTTTGGGCAGCGGAATTTGAGCTTGATCCAGAAAAAACTGATGGAGGTAAGTGTTTTTGTTTTCCGTCTTTTAGATAGTAAATACCTGTTCTAGATTTCGTATTATGTCTAGACTTTCTCATAATTAAGCTAATAATCTCTGACGAAACATTAGCTTTTTTTAGTTTGCTCAGTTCAGTAATAGTAGTGTCAAATTTTACGTCGGAAGAATTTATTTTATCTATAATTACAGCGTCATCAAAACCCAATTCTACCATCTGTATTACAGATTCATTTGTTATTAATTCTTGTGCATAGGTAACAGTGAAGGTAATGATGAAGATGAGGCCAAAGTAATATTTTAAATGTTTCATTTCACAGAAGATTAATAGATTAATGTTTACTAAAGTACTAATTAATTAGGGAAGTATTAATATTTTTTGTCTTGAAAATGAATAGGTTATGTGTGTTTAGGTTTATGTGTTAAAGGAAATATTATATATTTGGAATCAAAAAGGCTTGCCATTGGTAAGCCTTTTTGATGTCTTTTTATTAAAGAAGTGATTTAATTATTTCTCTTAAAAATATATCTTGTAATAAAAATACCATTGCCATCACCTTTTCCAGCATCACTTTCAACAGCGCTAGTTACAAACGCAAGCTCCCAACCTTCACTTATCATAGTATTAATTTTTGAAGATATTACAGCATCGTTTGCAGCAATATTTTGAAAACGGATACCACCTAAATTGAAAAAATTAAGCAGTTTAGTCTCTTCAAAGTCTTTTACTCTAATATCACCACGTTTAGATTTGTTTCTTCCATCTTCCTTTTTGTCACTAGATCTATCAGAAGTAAAATCTTTATAATTACGTTCTTCATCAGTCGAAATTAAACGCGATCTCCCTAAACCGGCAGGAACAATAGATTCAACACTTGTAATTACTTTATATTCTACTTGAGCATTTATGTCTATAAATGAAAAGATAGCTAAGGCAAGGACTATTACAATTTTTTTCATAATGTTATTAAGATTTATTAAATTATATCACGAATATACCCTTTTTCTTACATTAAAAATTGTTATTTTGCTTTACTTTTGACAATTCATGACAGGATTAGTTTTTAAATCTACAGGAAGTTGGTACACCGTTAAAACAATTAATGGTAAGATTTATGAATGTCGTATAAAAGGGAAATTTAGAATAAAAGATATTAAAAGTACCAACCCTATTGCTGTAGGAGATTATGTGGATTTTGAACTTGAAACAAAAAATGATGAAGTAACAGGCATTATTAATAAAATTCATGAGCGAGACAATTACATAGTTAGAAAATCAGTAAACCTTTCAAAGCAAACACATATAATTGCAGCTAATATTGACCAGATTTTTTTATTAGTTACTATAAATAACCCACCGACATTTACAAGTTTTATCGATCGCTTTTTAGTAACTGCAGAGGCTTATTCAATTAAAACTGTATTACTTTTTAATAAGGTTGATACTTATGATGAAGACACACTTTTAGAAGTTAAACTTTTAGCAGCGTTGTACAGAAAAATCGGCTATGAATGTATTAGTATTTCAGCTAAAACAGGAAAGAATATTGACAAAGTAAAGCGTTTAATGAAAGATAAGGTGAGTATATTTACGGGCCATTCTGGAGTTGGAAAATCTACCTTAATTAATACTATTGAACCGCAGTTGAGGTTACGCACTAAAGAGATTTCTACACAACATTCTCAAGGGCAACACACAACCACTTTTGCTGAAATGTTTGAGCTTAGCTTTGATGCAAGAATTATTGATACACCAGGCATAAAAGGCTTTGGTGTTGTAGATATGGATAAAGAAGAAATAGGAGGCTATTTTCCTGAGTTTTTCAAATTAAAACAAGATTGTAAGTTTAATAATTGTTTGCATATTAAAGAGCCAAAATGTGCCGTTAAAAACGCTTTAGAAAAGGGAGAAATAGCATATTCTCGGTATAGGAGCTATCTTCAAATATTAGAAGGTGAAGATGAACACTATCGAACAGATAATTTTGACAACGAATGAAAGCAGTAATACAACGAGTGTCGCACGCTAGTGTTACCATTAATAATAAAAAAGTCGCTTCAATTAAAAGTGGTCTCTTAATTCTATTAGGAATAGTAAATGAAGACACTCAAGAGGATATTAATTGGCTGGCTAAAAAAGCAGCCAATCTTCGCATTTTTGCTGACGAAGATGAGGTGATGAATAAATCTCTCATAGATATTAACGGCGAAGCTATTGTAGTAAGTCAGTTTACATTGCAAGCAAACACAAAAAAAGGAAATAGACCAAGTTATATTAAAGCCGCAAAACCAGACATTGCAATTCCGTTGTATGAGACTTTTGTAAAGCAATTAGAACAGCAAATAGGTAAAACAGTACAAACAGGTGAGTTCGGGGCAGATATGAAAGTAGAGCTACTTAATGATGGTCCTGTAACAATTATTATGGATACTAAAAACAAAGGGTAATTAATATTCCAGTTTTGTGCTTAAAGCTATAAAAAGTGAGTTTGATTATATTTTTAATCTTGTTTTCTTATATTTGGTGTAAGGCTTTTTGTAAAATCATTTAAAAAGCATAAAGAATAATTTGTTTTTAGCTTCCTAAGGCTGTCATAAATATTATTTAAACCTACTTTATATGAAGTATAAAACCTGTGTAAGTGTATTTCTACTGCTTACAACGCTTACCGTATTCTCTCAAGAGGATTTATACTCAGCATTAACTATTCCAAAAGAATTGAAAGAAAATGCAAATGCAGTTATTAGACTTAATGATGTACACGTGTCAATAGAATCACAGCAAAAAATGACAATAACATTAAATAGAATAGTAACTGTACTTAATGAAAAAGGGAATAGGTATCTTCATGCTGCAGTAGGATATGATAATTATAGAAAGGTAAAAAAAATTGAAGTTGTTATTTTTAATGAAGTAGGAAAAGAAATAAAGAGAGTTAAGAAAAAAAAATTTATAGATCATAGTGCAGTAGAAATACACTTACACAGGTTTTATA
>JAADHG010000079.1 GCA_013151975.1 Chlorobiota bacterium
AATCCCTCTTGTTTACGCTGCTTTAGGTACAGGAATATACTTTTACATAGATAATAATAATCAATATAATCGTTATCGCGATGCCTTTAAAAATAGATTGGCCGGGTTTGATAATGATGAGTTTTGGGGAACTGATATTAATGACAATCCATTATCAACGCCTAACATTTCAAACGATGGTTTAATAAGAGCACAACGGACACTAAAAAGAAACAAAGAGCTTTCGCTTTTAATTACTATTGGTATTTATGCTTTAAATATTATTGATGCTAATGTTGATGCGCATTTATTACAATTTAATGTAGATGATAACCTAGCGTTAAAACCACATTTTAATTTTAATGAGTTTGATGCAACAACAAATTTAGGGTTAACTTTAAATTTTCAATTTTAAACAATGAAGATTGCATTACTTGGCTACGGAAAAATGGGAAAAGCTATTGAGCAAATTGCTTTACAACGTGGGCATTCTATTGTAATTAAAGTTGATAAAAACACTACCTCGTATAATATAACTCAAGCCGATGTAGCCATAGATTTTAGTATCCCAAGTGCTGCTGTTGCTAATATTTCAAACTGTATTAACAATGGAGTTCCTATAATTTCAGGTACAACTGGGTGGTTAGACAATTATGAGAATATGGTTGCCTTAACTAATGAAAATGGTGGTGCTTTTATATATGCATCTAACTTTAGCTTAGGTGTTAACATTTTTTTTGAGCTTAATAAAACCTTAGCCAAAATGATGTCTAACCTATCTCAATACACTACAAGCATTGAAGAAATTCATCACACGCAAAAATTAGATGCACCAAGTGGTACAGCAATAACATTAGCCGAAGGTATTATTGAAAATACTAGCTATAATAACTGGAAATTAGGTAAATCAGATAATTCTAAAGAGATTTCAATTGAAGCAAAACGCATAGACAATGTTCCTGGAACGCATCATATTAACTACACCTCGCAGGTAGATACCATATCTATATCTCATACTGCGCATAGTAGAGATGGGTTTGCTTTAGGTGCAATAATTGCGGCGGAATGGCTAATTGGTAAGACTGGCGTTTTTACAATGAATAATGTGTTAAATATAGGTTAAGATGTATTATTATTGTAACATACATAATAGATTTAGCACAAACTAACAACTAAAAAATTACGATTATGACATTAATGCAATGGTTTATATTTTTCTTAATAATTCAAGCTATTCATGGATTAGGCACTTGGAAATTATATATTAAAGCAGGGCGACAAGCGTGGGAAGCTTTTGTTCCAGTGTATAATGCGATCATTTTAATGAAAATTATTAATCGTTCTCCATGGTGGACCCTTTTATTATTTCTACCTATAATAAATCTTATTATGTTTCCAGTAGTTTGGGTGGAAACGGCAAGAAGTTTTGGCAAAAACACTTATGCCGATACCTTTTTGGCAGTTGTAACTTTAGGACTTTATAATTACTATTTAAATTATATGGTTGATGTTACGTATATTGAGAATAGAGATTTGCATCCAAAATCATCGTCTGGCGATTGGGTAAGTTCTATCCTATTTGCCATTGTAGCTGCAACTTTAGTACATACTTATTTTATTCAACCTTATACAATTCCATCATCATCATTAGAAAAATCACTATTAGTTGGTGACTTTTTGTTTGTAAGTAAGGTAAATTATGGTGCACGAATTCCTATGACAACAATAGCAGCACCAATGGTGCATGACACTCTTCCCTTACTAAATAAAAAATCGTACTTATTTAGTGACGATTATTCTAAAAGAGAAACATCTTGGAAAAACAAGTTACAGTTACCATATTTAAGACTACCAGGATTTGAAAAAATTAACAGGAATGAAATTGTAGTTTTTAATAGTCCTGCAGATAGTTTGTATGACATGAATAATCCAAATGTAGACAGGAATTATTATAAACCCATAGACAAGAAAACTAACTTGGTAAAACGTTGTGTTGGTGTTCCAGGAGATTCACTTGAAGTTCGCAATGGTTACGTTTACATTAATGGTGTACAAAATGTATTACCAGATAGAGCACAGTTACAATTTTCATATTTTGTGCAACCTAAAACAAGCCAGTTTAATCCTCTTGTGTTGGCTAATCGTTATGATATCACTGACAGATTTCGTATTATAAATAACCAAAATACTTATTATTTTTCGGCTATATCAGATAAAGCATTAGCAAAGTTTAAAAACCATCCAAATGTTGCTAGTATAACTCCTATTAAAGAAACAAAAGGTGTAAGAGATCCGAGTATATTTCCGCATAATCCTAGTTATAACTGGAATGCCGATTTCTTCGGTCCAATATATATTCCTGAAGCCGGTAAAACCATCAATATAAATTTAGAGGTTTTGCCGCTTTATAAACGTCTTATTACCGAATACGAACACAATGATTTGCGTGTTGAAGACAACCAAATATTTATAAATGATAAACTTGCCAGCACTTATACCTTTAAGCAAAACTATTATTGGATGATGGGAGACAATCGTCACAACTCTTTAGATGCTCGGTTTTGGGGATTTGTACCATTTGACCATGTGGTTGGAAAACCTGTATTTATTTGGATGAGTTGGAACTCTTATGGCAAAGGCTTTGATAAAATACGTTGGGATAGAATGTTTACAACTGTTCATGGTAGTGGCAAACGCGTTTCATATTTAATTCCGTTTTTAGTGGTTCTATTTGGTTGGATTGGGTTTAATAAATGGAGAAAACGTAGGAAAGCAAAAAGTTAATCTGCTTAAGATGCTACTATAATTTTGTCATTCCTACGAAAGCAGGAATCCAAAAAAAATAATCGATTTTAATTAAAAAATAGATTCCTGCCTTCGCAGGAATGACAATTCAATTGTCAATGGACACTTATTTACATCCAACATACTTTCCAAATATCTCACACTTTGTTGGGATAGTAAATGCTGATAATGTAGTATTTGAAGTAGAAGACAATTACCAAAAACAAACCTATAGAAATCGTACGCATATTTATGGAGCCAACGGAAAGTTATCTTTAAGCATTCCTGTAAAACATTCATATAAAAACAGACAGCTCTATAAAGACGTGAAAATTGTTAACGACACTAATTGGCAATTATCGCACTGGAAATCATTACAAAGTGCTTATAGAACATCTCCTTTCTTTGAATTTTATGAAGACGAACTTGCACCATTATTTCATGAAAAACACAATTATATTCTAGAGTTTAATTTTAAATGCATTAACATTATTGCTGACTGTTTACAACTTGATTTGAATTACGAAACCACTAGCTTCTATAAAAAAGAAATACCTAACAGTCAAGATTTACGCTTTCTAGTTAACGCGAGAAAAGAAAGTGAACAACACTTTGAATCATACACGCAAGTGTTTTCAAATAAGCATGGTTACATTAACAATTTGAGTGTTTTAGATTTACTTTTTAACGAAGGCACTAATGCTTTAAGTTATTTACATTCTCAAAAACTTGAATTGTAATGTTGCAACCACTTATACATTATGGGATTCATTTAATAGTGCCATTAATTATTGCCTATATATATTTTAAATCGAAATGGAAACTCGCTTATGTTATTTTGCTTAGTACAATGCTCATTGATTTGGATCATTTATTAGCAATGCCAATTTTTGACCCCAACAGATGTAGCATCAATTTTCATCCGTTGCATTCATATATCGCTATTGGCATTTATATAGTACTATTACTTCCAAAAAAAACGAGACTACTAGGCTTAGGGTTATGTCTTCATATTTTAGCCGATTGGGTAGACTGTTTACTAATGTAAACTTACCTTAGCTATAATTGGATAATGGTCAGACAGCTTATCTTCTAAGGTTTTAAACCCATTAATTTTAAACGCTTTGTCTACTAAAATAAAATCAATTCGAATTGGGAAATATTTAAAATCGAATGTACGCCCAAAACCGTTCCCTGCTTCTTGAAAAGCATCAACCAAATCACCTTTAATTTCTTTATATACATAAGAAAATGCGGTGTTATTAAAATCGCCACAAACTATCATTTTATAAGGAGACTTGTCTTTATGCTTTATAAACAACTCCGTTTGTAACTGTTGCTTTTTAAAGGTTTGGCTTATGCGCTTAAAAAGTCGTTCGGAATCTTCGGTGTTTAAATTTTCTACATCTTTATCAATACGTAATGATTGTAAGTGTACATTGTAAATTCTAATAGTATCCCTGTTTTTAACAATGTCGGCATATATGGCATTATTTGCGGTATTCGGAAATGCGATAGAGCCCGACGCAATAATTGGGTATTGAGAAAAAATAGCTTGCCCGTATTGTACACGCGTTCCTGAAAGTTTTTCGTATTTATATTTATAAAATGACAGGTCGACATTATCTTGAGGTTGATACTCCTGGAAACTAATTATATCTGGCTGTTCTTTTTTGATAAGATTAACAATTTGTGTTTCAATATTTTCTGTCGGAATCCAATTATAGAGATTAAATAATCTTACATTATAATTCATAATAGAGAGATTATTTTCATTTTCTACATTCCTTGACGATGTAAACTTGTACAATGAAGTCACATGGTTGAATCCTAAAAGTAAAACCAGTAACGATAAGAGCAATTGCTTTTTTACCTTAAGCAACCAAAACACCACAAACAATACATTTAAAATAATTAATAAAGGTACTGCTAAACTTAACACAGAAAGAAACGCAAAACTTTTTGGAGCTACATATGGTAATAAGTATGATAATAAAAGTATGGTAGCAATAATTGAGTTGAAGAAGAACACTATTTTGTCTATTCCTTTTAATTTCTTCATCAGACTTACTATTTCCCAGTTTTAAATAAAAACTCTTTTTCCTCGCTGCTTAAACTGTCGTAACCGCTTTTGCTTATTTTGTCTAATATCAAATCAATTTTCTTTTGTTTATTAAACTCTCCAAACTCTTCTTTAGTATGTCCTGCAAAAGCTTTGGCTCTCTTTTTACTTTTATAAACGGTTTTTAAATTAGAGTGCTTCCCTTTAGAAAAAAGGCTTAAAAAACTATCCATAAAACGTTCAAACCCTTTACCAATATCAGTGCCTTTTTTTAACTGCATGGCGTAAAAGTAACCCAATAAATCACCTCCAAGATGCGCAATATATCCTCCAGAATTAATACCAAAAACGCCTAGAATGTCTAAACCAACCAAAACCAAACCAACATGCATAAGTTTAACGTTAAATGTAATTACACGAACTTCATGTTTAGGCATATAAGCACATAAAAAAATTAAGGCAGCCCTTACTCCAGCTGAAGCACCAACTAAAGATCCTGAAAATTTTAAAATGCCATCAGGAAATAAAGTATAAACCAACATATATGAAAATCCGCCAACAATAATTCCTAAAAAATAGACATTGAGTGACAACTTGATATTAAAAAGATTTGAAAATGAGCGACCAATAAAATACAGCACTAACATATTAAAAAACAGATGCCAAAAATGAAGGTGTGTAAATCCATAAGTTATAATTGCCCAAGGTTTAAATATAAAATCGGCAAAATCATTAGGTAATACTAACCAAAACAAACTATTCGCTCTAGTCTCATTTAAAATAATAGACAACAGCCAACCAACAATATATACAGCTATATTAATTGCAATTATTTTTTCAAAAGCAGTTAAACGTTTTAGTTTATCTTTTATGTCGTAATTAAGTGATGTCATTTAGTTCCAACGGTATTTATCAAATTGGTCTTTTTTCCAAAAATACATGATTATAAATCCTGTAAGCGCTCCTCCGATATGTGCAATATAAGCCGTATTCCCTGGGCTAAAAAATGACTGACCAGTAATTGCTGAAATTAAATCTAAAGCTATAATTGCTGGAATAAAATATTTTGCCTTTATTGGTATTGGCAAAAAGATGAGCATAAGTTTGCTCTCTGGAAACAACATACCAAACGCCACTAAAACACCCATGATTGCTCCAGAGGCTCCTACCATTGAAGAATTAAATACGCCTAAGAAACTTTGCAGTCCATCACTTCCTAAAATTGTATTCCAACCTGTATTATACTTCCCTTCATTCAAGGTATTCATAATAGTCGTTTGGTCTAATCCGCTTGCGGTTAAGGCATCCATTCCTGAATAAAATTTAAAATAATAGTACCCTAACTGTAATAGAGCTGCACCTAAACCAGCAGAAATATAAAAAAATATGAATTTCTTTTGACCAATGGCTCTCTCAACTGCAGTGCCAAACATCCATAGAGCGAACATATTAAACAATATATGCTGAATATAAATTGTAGGCCCATTTGCAGTTGTTACATAAGTAGCATGCATAAACATATGTGTAATAATCTGCCATATCTGAAATAAATCATTCTTTGGAAAATGTAGCGCAAACAAATTATTAAACACCTCTCCATATTGCCCAATTGAAAGTGCCCCGATCCATACTAACACATTAATTATTAATAAATGTTTTACTGTATTTGAAATTCCCATCATTATTTTAATTGAATTTTTTATCTAAATCTTCAACATTCATAGTAATAAATGTTGCTCTATTAGTTGGAGAAATAGAAGGTTCTTTACACGCAAATAAACTATTTACCAAATGCTCTTGCTCCTGCACTGTTAAATACTGACCTGCCTTAATAGCTAAACTTTTTGCTAAACTTTTTGCCAACATATCTGTTTGACTAAAATTATTGTCTGGAACTTCATTTTCAACATCATTTATTAATTGCTCTAAAACCACTGAAACATTAGATTCTACAACACTTACTGGAACTCCTTTAAGTTCTACTATATTTTTATCAAGTTTTGAAAAAATAAATCCGGTATCTTCCAATTGTTCTTTCAAGCTTTGCAAAATTCCAATTTCAGTACTTGTAAACTCTCTGAACTTGCTCTTCTGTTAAATTACTAAAATCAACTTGATGTGAGTTTTCAATTTCAT
>JAADHG010000081.1 GCA_013151975.1 Chlorobiota bacterium
CTTACTGCAATACCTAAAGCAGATAACTTAAAATCTATAAACTATCCATTGGCGGCATTGATTGCACATATGGATCTTAGCAGGCAATTAATATTTTCAGAAAAAAGGATTAATACCTATCGGGATAGCCTCTATAAAGTTTGGGGATCTATGAACCCAAATGAATTCAATGATTCTAAAGAATATGGCTTAGAAGTAGCAAACCATATTGCTGCATGGATGGATAAAGACAATTATAAGCAAACTAGAACCATGTCAAAATATACTGTAGATTCTGATGATCCATCAAGATGGCAACCTACTCCACCATCTTATATGGATGGGCTAGAACCTCATTGGAATAAGATTCGCCCTTTTGTAATTGATTCTGCGGCTCAGTTTAAACCTATACCTCCTCCAGCTTTTTCTATGGAAAAAGATTCTAAATTCTATAAAGAATTGAAGGAAGTATATGATATAAGTGTTGATATTACAAAAAAGGGAGATGATTCCGAAGAAATAGAGATAGCTCAATTTTGGGATTGCAATCCTTATGTTTCAGTTACACGTGGTCATTTAATGTTTGCTACTAAAAAAATCACTCCTGGAGCACACTGGATTGGAATCTGTAAAATAGCTTCTAAAAAAATGAATACCGATTTTGATAGAACAGTTTATGCTTACACTAAAACTTCTATTGCGTTAGCCGATGCTTTTATAAGTTGTTGGGATGAAAAATACAGAAGTAATCTTATTAGACCAGAAACATTAATCAATGAACATATAGATGAAAATTGGAAGCCAGTTTTACAAACACCTCCTTTTCCTGAATATACAAGTGGGCACTCGGTTGCTTCGGGAGCTGCTGCTGTAGCCTTAACAGATGTTTTTGGAGATAATTTTAATTTTGATGATGATACCGAAATGATCTATGGATTACCTATAAGAACTTTTTCTTCTTTTAATGAAGCAGCAGATGAAGCTGCTATTAGCCGAATGTATGGTGGAATACATTATCGTGCAGCTGTAGAAGTTGGAGTACAACAAGGCAGGGACTTGGGTAAGTTTGTAGTAGATAATCTTGAAATGATATCAAAAAACAGCCAAAATTAATATAGCACAAAAAATAGACGTTATGAATCTACAAGCAAAGTCAATATTAAGTAGTCCTTCGAGAATGTATTGGCGAATTACACAAATATTAGTTGGATTAGTTGGATTAGGTATTTTCATCGCATTAATTTTCTTTCCAGAAATAGGAATTCATGCTTTTTGGAATGTTTTAATTCCCATAGCTCCAGCTTTATTCGTTGTAGCCGTAGGTTTATGGAGAAATGTTTGCCCTTTGGCTTCTACTTCGCTAATTTCTCGTCATTTGGGTTTCGCCAAGAAGAAAAAGCTTAAAGTAAAGCAACAAGGAAGATTGCAACTAATTGCGGTAATTTTATTATTATTAATTGTCCCTTTAAGACATACAATTTTTGATACAAACGGTCTTGCCACAGCAATAATAATAGGTATTTTAGCATTAATTGCAATATATGTAAGCTATAAATATAATTGGAAAAGTGCATGGTGCTCTGGTTTGTGCCCAATACATCCTGTAGAAAAATTGTATGGTAGAAAAAGCCTATTTGTATTACCAAATGCACATTGTAAAACTTGTGTTAAATGCGTAGCTCCTTGTCCTGACTCTACACCTTCAATTCATCCACTTTATAAAAAGAAAAAGATGTTAAGTAATAAAATTGCTGGAGCTTTAATTATTGGAGGATTCCCAGGTTTTATTTGGGGATGGTTTCATGTACAAGATTATTTTAATAATGAAGGTTGGAAATACTTAGTTTCCACATATGCTTATCCTTTTATAGCAATGACAATTACATTAATTTTATTTCTTGTAATGAAAAAAGTAGTCGCTAAAAAACACGAAGTAATACTTATTAATCTATTTGCTGCAGCAGCTGTTTCGGTATATTATTGGTATCGTCTTCCAGCTCTTATAGGGTTTGGTATAATTCAAGGAGATGGAATGTTAGTTGACTTTAGCCAATCTTTACCTAACTGGTTTCCTATTATATTACAAACTTTAACAACACTATTTTTTGCTTGGTGGATAGTTTTTAATAAAAAAGAGATATCTAATTGGGTTATTAGGCCTCCTTATAAAAAACAAAATAAATCTATTCGTAATATTATTAATCCTACCGTTTAGATTATAATAAACAATCAACAATATCATATAATAAATTAATAAATGAAAAAAGTTAAATTTTTAATCGTTTTTGTTCTTATAGGTAGTTTAATATGGTATTTATTTATTAAGCCTTATGACTATACAGTAACTTTTAATGCAAAAACATCACCTGGAACTTTATTTAGTAATGTTGAGGAGTGGAATTTATTGAATCAAAAATTAGATTCTTTTACTTATAATATAAATGATAAAAAAGCTTTCACATTCATAAAAGAAACCCTAAAAATTAATGATAAATCTTTAGATATTACTTGGGGTTTTAAATCTATAAATGATTCAACAACTCATGTCACAGTGGGTGTTACTGAAAAAGAAAAATCTATTTACAACCGTTTAACAATTCCTTTTTTAAATACACCATTTGAAGAAATTGTAATCAACACTATTAAAGATTATAAAAAAGGGATTGAATATCAGTTAAAAAATAAAACTAAAGTAAAACTTGTTGGAATTGATTCGATACCCGAAATTACTTACGCATATATTGAGTTTAAAAATATTGAAATGCGTAAGAAAGCAGAACAAATGATGAAATATAATGCTAGACTTTTACAGTTTATAAATCTGAATAATTTAAAAGGTGGAAATCATCCGTTTTTAATAATAGATAAATGGGATTTAAATAAGAGTATAATTGATTTTCGTTTTTGTTTCCCTGTAAAACAAAACGATTCTATGCCAACGCATGATTATATAAAGTTTGATGTACTTAAGCCTACAAAAGCTTTAAAAGCTATTTATAATGGTAATTATATTACTTCAGACAGAGGATGGTTTGCATTACATGAATATGCCAAAAGGCATAACATAAATATTGATAACAATCCTCTAGAAATTTTTTATAATAACCCTTTTTATGGTGGTAATGAATTAAAATGGAGAGCTGAAATTTATATGCCAATTAAAAAATAATGTATAATAGAAAGGATATGAGTTCATTATTAAATATTTAATTAAGATATTGTAGTTATTAAAAAATTATAGTGAGCCAATCCATTAATAAATTATACAATGATGCATTAGAAATTTTAAGGAATTTAACAACTTCTAAAGGAATTCTTGCTAGTACAATAGAATCTGATAATTACAAAAGAATTTGGGCTAGAGATAGTATAATTTGCGGAATTTCTGGTCTCTTGGCCAAAGATAAAATTATTATAGAAGGGTTAAAACAATCTATAATAACACTTGCAAAACATCAACATACTTTAGGGATTATTCCCTCTAACGTTCTGGAAAGAGATGGTCAAGTTGAGATATCTTATGGAAGTTTAGTAGGAAGAGTAGACACTAATACTTGGTTTATTATTGGAATATGTTTATACTATTTAAATACAAATGATGAGGAAACTTGGCAATCGTTAAAGTCGTCAGTTATTAAAAGTAGAGCCTATTTAAAAACTATTGAGTTTAATGATAAAGGGTGGGTTTATACACCTTTAAGTGGTAATTGGGCAGACGAATACCCTATACATGGTTATACGCTTTATGATAATATGTTGCGATTATGGGGAGAATCGTTATGGCTTAAAATTCAAAAAAAATCAGATTCAGAATTTGATGAATTGAAAACGAAAACATTACTAAATTTTTGGCCACAGGAAACTTTGGATTACAAAAATGTTTATCAAAAACAGCCATTTATAAACGTTTTAAATACGTCTCCACTTCATTTTTGTTCTAGTATCTTACCAGGAAAATATGATACAAGATTTGATGCTGCAGGAAATGCAATAGCATTATTGAATTTCAAATTAACTTCAACCCAAAAAGAGAGCATTAAAGAATATTTATCCTACTTAAAAGTAACTTTTTCTAAAATGTTAATTCCAGCGTTTTGGCCTGTTATTAAGGAAAATGATAAAGAATGGGACGATTTAAAAGACAACTATTCCTTTGCATTTAAAAACACACCATTTAATTTCCATAATGGTGGCATTTGGCCTGTTTGGATGGGGTTATTTTGTTTAGGGCTTTCAAACAATGATTTAATTGAAGAAGCTGAAATGATTGTTAAAGACTTTATTTCGGTAATAGAATCACAAAACTGGAATTTTAATGAGTATATTTCTGGAGATAAGTTAAAATTAAAGGGGAAAGAGCAAATGGGTTTTTCAGCATCTGGAATTGTATTTATGAAACATGCCTTAAATTTTAAAAATTGCAATCAAATATTTGGATTATGATTGGAGACAAACTAACATACCATTCGGCATATAAAAATATAACCCGTTTTGTTATTTCTGAATTAAGAGATAGACTAATTAATGAAAATCGAATTTGTATTTCGGTTGGAGGTGAATCTGGATGTGGTAAAACATCACTTGCTTACGCATTAAAAATTGATATTGAAAATGCTACGGGACGCAAAGGCTATCTTTTTCATGGTGATGATTATTTTAAATTACCTCCAGCAGACAATCATAATAATAGATTAGAGAACATTAAAAATGTAGGTGTTAACGAAGTGAATATGGATATACTTGACACACATATTTTAGAGTTTAAAAAAGGGAATTCAATAGTAAAACCACTTGTTATTTATGAAGAAAATATAATTGTCACGGAACAGGTTAATGGTTCCGAATTTGATTTTTGTATTGTTGAGGGAACCTATGTAAGTCTTTTAAGAAATATTGATTACAAACTATTTGTGGAAACCACTTACATAGACACATATAGTTTAAGACTTGAGCGTGCTAGAGATTTAATGACTGATTTTAATGAACAAGTATTAGAAATAGAGCACCAAATCATCAAATCTCAATGTAAATTAGCCAATATTGTTATTGATAAAGACTTAAATATAATAACCAAGAAATAAAGCATATGACTTTTAAAAAACCCAACCTTTCGTTTTGGCAAATATGGAATATGAATATCGGTTTTCTGGGAATCCAATTCAGTTTTGGGCTTCAACAAACAGCTATAAATCCAATTTTTTCATTTCTTGGTGCTGAGCCTCATGATTTGCCTTTATTAAATATTGCAGGACCAGTAACGGGATTAATTATTCAGCCTTTAATTGGTGCAATTTCTGATAAAACATGGTCTCCCAAGTTTGGAAGACGAAAACCATTTTTTTTAATCGGAGCCATAATAGGAAGTTTATGCTTGTTTGCCTTTCCATTCAGTCCAGTTTTATGGTTTGCTGTAGGATTACTTTGGATATTGGACGTTGGCAATAATACAGCAATGGAACCCTATAGAGCATTTATAGGAGATAAATTACCAGAAAAACAGTTAGGCTTAGGTTTTCAAATGCAAAGCTTATTTGTAGGAGCAGGAATTGTTTTGGCGAATGCCTCTATTTTTCTTTTTCAAGATTGGTTTGGTGGTGAAGCGGTAGAAGGAACTAATACCATACCAACATGGCTTTATTATTCATTTTTTATAGGGGCTATTTTATCCGTTTCAACAATTCTTTGGTCTGTTTTAAAGACGCCTGAGATTCCTCCATCCAATGAAGAGCTTATTGAAATTGAAAAACACAAAAAACTGCCATTGGCAGAGAGGCTTTTAGAGCCCATAAAAGACATTTTTAGTGCTATAAAAGACATGCCTAAATTTATGTGGAAACTGGCAGCTGTATATTTATTTCAGTGGTATGCCTTATTTTGCTATTGGCAATTTATTTCTCCCATGTTTGAAGTAACTATGGCCTTTGGAAAAAGTGACGCACTTGCACAAGCCTCTAAAATGAATTTGACCTATAATTTAGTTACTATGGCTGTAGCGTTGGCGTTAGTACCATTAGCAGCCAAACTTGGGAATAAAAAAATATATGTAGCAAGTTTATTAGGTACAGGTATTGCCATGCTTAGTATTCCTTTTATAACCGATTCTTATTTAGTATTAGTGCCTATGATATTGTTTGGTATAGGCTGGGCAGCCATGATGGGTATTCCATACACAATGGTATCTAAAGTAATACCTAAAGACAGACGAGGTGTATACATGGGCATTGTTAATATGATGATTGTTATACCAATGGGTATTCAAACTTTAACTTTTGGCCCAATTATGAAGAATTTACTTCATGATAATGCTGTAAATGCTATTTTATTTGGAGGTATATTTTTTATTATAGCTTCTATTTTAGCTATGAGGTTAAAGACACCATCTATTACTAAAACATAAAGCCTGTGAAAAACCTAGGAATAAGAATATCTATTTATCTCAATTATTTTGTTTTTGCAATACTTTTAAATAGTGTTGGTATTGTAATAGCTAAGTCCATTAATGTGTATCATGTAAGTGAGTCTCAAGCGTCTTTATTAGAAGCATTTAAAGATTTGCCAATAGCTATTGTGTCTTTTATTGTAGCCTCTTTTTTGCCTAGATATGGTTATAAGAAAGCTATGTTAACTGGTTTAGCAATAGTATTTTTTGGTTGTTTATTGATGATCTATGGAAATACTTTTTTGTATACTAAAGTGTTATTTTTGTCTATAGGTGTTAGTTTTGCTCTAATTAAGCTATCGGTGTATTCCCTTATTGGCGTAATTACAACTTCAAGAAAAGAGCATTCGTCATTAATGAGCTCCATTGAAGGCTTTTTTATGGTTGGCATTGCTTTTGCTTATTTTTTATTTCCTGCTTTCTATTCTGATACTGACGAAAATGCATGGCTAGATGTGTATTATGTACTATCTGGGCTGATTATTATATCGTT
>JAADHG010000189.1 GCA_013151975.1 Chlorobiota bacterium
AAAAGGATCTGAGTTCAGGCGTAAGGTATTTGAATATCTTGAAATATTTAAAGAAAGAAGACAACAAGCAACTTGCCTTTAAAATCATTAATTTATTTGCACAAGAATTAAATGAAAATGATAATCGTTTACTTGATCATATTCATAAACATGTTAGAGCTCGTATGGCTGATGCATTGCTTTTAATTGATGAAATTTACGGTATGAATTCAAAAGGTGTGTTAGCAGTATCATTAAGACGCTCTGATCTAGCAGCATTGTCAAATATGACAGTATCAAATGTAAGTAGGGTTATCACCTCTTTTTCAAATGAAAATTTAATTGAAACTAATAAGCGAGATATAAAAATTAATAATCTTAAAGCACTGAAAGATATAAGTGTATTTGGATAGAACCTAACTTCTCAAACTATCCTCTTCTCTAAATTAATTAAATGATTAAACATATCATTTACGCATTATTGAAATTGATAAAACATGTTACATAACACGTTTTTTTATGTTTTATAACATTGTTTCTAAAGTTGTCTATATGTTCCTTTGAGTCGTAAATCGCAATCATTTTTTAATCTATTAATTACATCTCAATGAAGGAAGAATATTCGTTTAACAATACATCAAAAAGGAGTTTAAATTACTTTATGCAAACTAAAAATTGGTGGGGACCATTATTATTTATTTTAATAATAAGTTTAGCAGGAGTTGGAATGATTGGGTATCAAACATACAATGATGCTCCTCCTATGACAGGTTTTCAAACGGGTTCAGGTGAAAAATTAATAACAAAAACAATCATTGAAGAAGGTCAGGAAGTTTTTCATAAATATGCTTTGATGGAATACGGTTCCTATTTTGGAGATGGAGCACAAAGAGGACCAGACTTTACAGCAGAGGCATTGCATCAAATAGTGGTGTTAATGACAGAATATAGAGTACAAGAATTTGAAAAAGAAAATGGACGAGTACTTTCTGAGATGGAATTAAAAGTTATTAAAGAAGGTGTAAAAGTAGAAATTAAGGAAAATACTTATGATGAATCAAAAAATATAGTTGTTTTATCAAATGCTCAGGTGTATGCATTAAAAGGATTAAGAACCTATTATACAAATGTATTTATTGACAATAATTTTGATGACTCTTTTCCACCCCCTGGATATATATCAGATAGGCAAGAAGTTGCTAATTTAAGTGATTTTTTCTTTTGGGGAGCTTGGGTTTGTGGGGTAAATAGACCAGGATCCGATTTTAGCTACACACATAATTGGCCATATGATCCTGACGCAGGGAATACCCCAACTTCGCCAGTTATTTTATGGAGTGTTATAGGACTTTTAGCATTTGTTTTGGCTTGTGGAGTTGTACTTTATTTTATAGGCCAATACAATCAGCTTCCAAATAAATATTTTAAACAAGGAACTAAAGGTTTTTTAACATTTAAACAAATAAATAAATTTTCTCCTACAAGAACCCAGAGGGCATCATTTAAATTCTTTTTTGTGGCCATAATTTTATTCTTTATTCAAGTATTGAGTGGTGTTGTTACCCTTAACGAATTTGTTGATTTCTTAGGATATGTAGGTATAAATATGTCTGCAGAGGTACCAATTACAATTACTCGTAGTTGGCATTTAATGCTATCTCTTTACTGGATTTCTACATGTTGGATTGCGTCATCAATATTTATTTTGCCAATAATGGCAAAAAAAGAGGTAAAGGGACAGCTTAAATTAATTAATATTTTATTCATACTCCTTTTTATTTTAGTTGCAGGTTCTCTTTTAGGAATGGTGTTAGGTCCAAAAGGATTATTAGGAGACTGGTGGTATATGTTGGGGCATCAAGGATGGGAATATGTTGATTTAGGAAAACTGTATCAAGGTTTATTAATGGTCATTTTTGTGCTTTGGGGAATTGTGGTTTATAGAGGTGTGAAGCCCGCATTTATAAAAGGACAGCCTTGGAATTTACCAAATTGGATATTGTATTCAGTTATTGGTATTCCAGTTTTTTTCCTTTCAGGCTTTGTGGCTCAACCAGAAACTAATTTTGTAATCGCTGACTTTTGGAGATGGATGGTAATACATATGTGGGTAGAAGCATTTTTTGAAGTTTTTGTAACTGTTATTGTAAGTTATTTGATGGTGCTTATGGGATTAGTAAGCCGTCAAGCAGCAATAAGAGTTGTTTATATAGCTACTTTATTATTTCTTGGGACAGGGCTTTTAGGTATTTCTCATAACTTTTATTGGAATGCAAAACCAGTAGCAACTATGGCTTTAGGAAGTGTATTTTCAACCTTGCAATTTGTGCCATTAATATTATTAACTGTTGAGGCATGGAGGTTTAAAAACATGCCTAACTTAGCTTTGAGTGATCAAAATGGAAAAAGCAAGGAAGAGCAAAACATAGCAGATTTTGCTTTTCCAGAAGTTTTCTTATTCCTTATTGCGATGAATTTTTGGAACTTTTTTGGAGCTGGAGTTTTAGGAATAATAGTAAACCTTCCTATCATGAATTTTTTCGAGCACGGAACTTATCTTACAGTTAATCATGCACATGCGGCTTTAATGGGTGTTTATGGTAATATATCATTAGGAGCGATGCTTTTTGCTTCTAAAATATTAATAAGCCCGAGTCGATGGAATAGAAAAATAGTAAGATTATCATTTTGGTCAATAAATATAGGATTGATGCTTATGGTAATATTAGATTTATTTCCAGCAGGAGCTATTCAATTTAAATCTGTACTAGATCATGGGTTATGGTTTGCTCGTTCCAATGATTTTATTACAAGCTCAGCATTTGAATCTTTAACATGGATGCGAGGTATAGGAGCTAGTATATTTTTGTTTGGGGGAGTAATTCCTTTAACTTGGTTTATAGTTACTAGAGTGAGGTCATTAAAAAAAGGGAGAGTATCTTTCGAGGAATTTGACAGAGAGGATATTAGTATTGTAGAAAATAAGAACACCACAGTTTAAGCAATATACGTAGATAAGATGAAAATACAGTGGGCAGAAGGAGAAGTGTCATCTGATTTGATTACTTTATGTAAATGCCCACATGGGCACTATGATTATTACCTCTTTAATGCACGATTTGTTCGATGTTCTTTATATATCTGCCATTGACTCTTATTTGAAAGACTGTTATTCAGAAAGTGTACTTAGTTTTACTTCTTCATTGGAGAGATTATATGAGTACTTTGTTAAAGTAAGTTTATTAGCTTAAGGGATAAGTATTAAAATTATTGAGGAATAATTGGAAGGAAATAAAGCATTAACCTGAAAGGCAATATAGGTCTTTTACACTCACATTTACTAAAACAACTGGTGAACCATGGATATAGGATAGGGCTCAAATGAATCTAGATTACGTAATAAAGTTATCCATAAGGGGTACATTGCAACATCTAGTGTAGTTGATGAATATGCTGAATATATTACTGGTTGTCTTTTCAAAGTACTTATAGTAGTTAAAGAACATTTTTCAAAGGAAAGAAATGTTTTTTACTTTTACGATAGAGGTAAGGCAATACCTGAAATAAAAAAATTAGCTACTGAATATTCAGCTATGATCTCCTCAACTCATCATCCATCGCTTCTTAAATGGAATCAACCAAAAATGGAGGATGTTACTTTTAAGGATGCATTATCGCTGATGAAGAAAAGAATTTAGTGACAGTAAGCAAACAATTGATAGTTTTGAATTAAGCGTTCATCATGTCTATTGAAGAAAGTTCGTAAAATGTTATTCCCAACGTTGCCTCCAAAAACAAAAAACCCTGTAAACATTGAAGTTTCAGGATTTTTATGTGGTACCTCCAGGAATCGAACCAGGGACACACGGATTTTCAGTCCGTTGCTCTACCAACTGAGCTAAGGTACCTCGCTAAATGCGGATGCAAATATATATTCATTTTTACTATTCGCCAAAAGAAAATTTATAAAAAAATAGTTTCACTTGCTATTATTTATTTTTTAAAGTAGTTAGATGTATCTGCTTGTTAATAATATTGTCAAAAAAAACAAAAAGAGTATAACTCATTTTGTAAATTTGCATCTTTTATTTAAGACATGAACTTAGTAATAGACGTTGGGAACACTAATGTAAAACTTGCTGTTTTTCAGGATTTTGTAATTATTGGTAAAAGAATAGGTAAGTTGGAATCTCTTGAAAAAGACGTTGCTGTTTTAGTAAAAGAATTTAAAGATCTTAAAAAAGCCATTATATCTTCTGTTGGTAGGCTAAAAGAAAAGGATATCCAGATTATTTCAAAGCAAATAGAAGTTTATACATTAAACAAAAATTCAAAGTTACCATTTAAGAGTAAGTATAAAACACCTGAAACATTAGGTGTAGATAGAATCGCTTTAGTTAGTGCTTCAACAAAGTTCTACCCTAACCAAAATGTTTTGATTATTGACGCAGGTACTTGTATTACTTATGATTTTATTACAAGTGAAAACGTATATTTAGGTGGAGCTATTTCTCCTGGTATAAGGCTAAGGTATCAATCGTTAAATAATTTAACCGAGAACTTACCGTTATTAGAAAAAAAAGCACCAAAAAATTTAATTGGGAATTCTTCAAAAGAATCTATTCACTCTGGAGTTATTAACGGTATTTTAATGGAAATTGATGGTGCTATTCAAGAATATAATAAAAAATATAAAGATTTAACAGTTATTTTAACAGGAGGAGACACAGATTTCTTGTCTAAGCGATTAAAAAGTAGCATATTTGCGAACTCAAATTTTCTTTTAGAGGGTTTAAATTTTATATTAAAACTTAATTCAAACAAATGATAAAACAATTTTGTTTAGTTTTTATAGCATTTTTGGCTTTAAATGTACACGCTCAACAAGGTACAACATCACCATACTCATTTTATGGTATCGGAAGTTTAAAGTTTAAAGGAACTGCTGTAAACAGAAGTATGGGAGGGTTAAGTATTTATAATGATAGTATCCATATTAATTTAAGAAATCCAGCATCTTATGCAGGTAATAAATTAAAGTCCTTAAATGATCAAGGACGTATTATTAAATTTGCTGTTGGTGGTAGTAATACTAACACAACATTAAAAACAAGTTCAGCTTCAGATAAAGCAAACTCAACATCTTTTGATTATTTAGCCTTGTCTTTACCAATGGGTAAGTTTGGAATGGGATTTGGTTTGATGCCATTTACATCTGTGGGTTATAAGCTAGAGTCTATTGATAATGCTGATGTGCTTACAAATAGATATAGAGGAGAAGGTGGTGTAAATAAAGCGTTTTTAGGTTTAGGTTATCAGATAACTAAAGATTTAAGTATTGGAGTTGATGCTAGTTATAATTTTGGAAACATTCAAAATACCGCTATTGAATTTGTATATGATAATGAAGGTAATTTAGTGCAATTCCAAAGTAGAGAAAGTAATAGATCCGATTTAAGTGGGATTAAGTACAATTTCGGATTATCATACACACCAATGATTTCTGACAAGCTACAACTTACTTCAGCATTCACTTTTTCTCCTAGAGCTGATATAACCTCAAAGAATGAACGCGTTTTTGCTACAATTGTTATTAACCAAATAACAGGTCAGGAGTTTTCAGTAAACGAGATTATTGCCGATTTAGAAGCCGATGGCTTAAAAAAAACCACATTGACTTTGCCAACTAAAACGTCATTTGGGATTGGTATTGGACAGCCACGACAATGGTTTATAGGTGCTGAATATACGTTTTTAAAAACAAGCGAATTTTCTAATATTATTTTCAGTTTTGATAATGCTACATTTGTGGATGCTTCAACAATTTCAGTTGGAGGGTTTTTTATACCAAAATATAACTCGTTTAATAAATACTGGAAGAAGGTAGTTTATAGAGCAGGAATAAGATATGAAAATACGGGATTAAAAATAAATAGTGAAACCATTAATGAGTTTGGCATATCTTTTGGAGTAGGATTGCCAGTAGGGAGATTGTTTTCGAATGCAAATTTAGGTTTTGAAGTGGGTAAAAGAGGTACGGTAAACCAAAATTTAGTTCAAGAAAACTTTGTAAATTTCCAACTCAGTTTATCATTAAATGATAGATGGTTTGTTAAAAGAAAATATAACTAATTAATACTAGAATTATGAAGACGAAAATTACACTGCTAATAGCAATACTTTTTTTAAGTTTTAATGTTGTTTCGGCTCAAGGTAATGAGGAAGACATGAATTCGCTCTCTATTTTTGTAGAGTATGCCAAAGCTAAAAATTACGACGCTGCTTATGGTCCATGGATGGAGTTAAGGAAAAGAAATCCTAAATTTAATAATGCTATTAACATTTATGGAGAAAGAATCCTTAAAGACAAGATTAAGAAATCTACTGGTGCTGAAAAAGTGGCGTTTATTAACGATTTAATTAAGCTTTATAGCGAAAGACTAACCAACTTTGCCAGTAAGACCAAAAAGGGAGAATTTATGGCAAAAACCTGCCAATTAAAATATGATAACAAAAAACTTTTAAATATTGGCAAGGAAGAATTATATAATTGTTTTGATGATGCACTTTACTCGGCAGCACGTCTGCTGGAAATTCTGGCCAACGATGCACGCAGTTCCAGTGAAGTATTTGCCGAACTGCCGGACAGCGTGAATACACCTGAGCTGAATGTGCCGATGGCAGAAGGTGAACCGCCGGTGTTTATGGAGAAGCTGCTCACCAGTGCTCACTTCGAGGACGCACGCATCGCTACCATCGACGGCATGCGGGTTGAATTCGAACGTGGCTGGG
>JAADHG010000043.1 GCA_013151975.1 Chlorobiota bacterium
TCGCGGGGTTGTAAATAAGTTCCCTGCCAACTTAATTCTCCATCATTAGCCAATAATTCCGAGGCTAAGTTTAAACGTCCGCCATAAAGTGAAGGATCTCCGGCTTCAGAATATTCGGCAATCAATAATTTTTGGACATTTGCCGCACTGGAGAGTGCTACATCCGGCGATAAACTTTGCGCCGGTTCTATATTTAATTTACCTTCACAACTTGATAAAAAGGATAGAGACGTCAGTAATACTATTGTATATAAAATATGTTTTATAATGTTTTTCATAGTAAATAGTTTTAAAAATTTATGTTAACTCCTAAAGTAACCGTTTTAGCCGGAGGAGCGGAGTAAAAAGCAATACCTTGTTGAATATTTGAAACTCCGGTAATATAGTCAGCTGTTGACTCAGGGTCATTTCCCGTATATTTTGTAATTGTTAATAAATTAAACCCTGTAACATATACCCTGAACTGGTCTAATTTTAATTTTTCCACAAGCTGTTTAGGAAAGCTATACCCAATTGTAATATTCCGCAATCTCACAAAATTTGCTTTTTGTAAATACCTTGTGGAATGATGTGTACCATTATTTCCAAATAAACGGGCCTGAGGTACATCGGTTATATCCCCGGGTTTTTGCCAACGTTGCAATTGATGTACTGTTTGGTTATCGAAAAAGTTTCCATTTGCCTCTTGAAAACGTCCCCCAAGATTATAAATCGAAGCACCTCTTTGGGCTTGAAACGTAAATGAAAAATCTAAACCTTTATAATAAAAAGTATTGGATAACCCCATAATTACATTTGGAAACGGGTTGCCGACAATTACGCGTTTGGCATCACTATAATTTTTAGTAGTATTTCTGTTTCTTGAACCATCCGGGTTTAATGTATTCAAATAATACAAAGCATCACCGTTTGCAGGATCTACACCAGCATATTCCGGCATGTAAAAATCCGAAATTGCTTCGCCTTGTCGCACAATATTTCTACCTTCAATAATATCACCATTTGGAAGGCTGATTACTTTATTTTTATTATACGATATGTTAAAACTTGTAGTCCAGGTAATTCCATTTGTTACCACGTTTTTAGTGTTTAACATAAACTCTACTCCGGTATTTTGCATAGAACCAATATTTTTAGTTATAGTTTGAAATCCTGATGTGCCGGGTATTGGTTCGTTTAGAAGCAAATTACTTGTCTTCTTTTTATAATAATCTATCACACCACCAATGCGGTTGTTTTTAAAAAACCCAAAGTTTATACCAACATCAATTTGCGAGGTACGTTCCCACTTTAAATTGGGATTACCTAATTGCGTAGGTGCTAAACCTGCTTTTTGATTATAAGATGAACCCTGGAACAAACTTCTACTGGCAAAGTTTCCAATACCTGCATTGCCTGTAACACCCCAACTGGCGCGTAATTTTAAAAGTGATAGAATATGGGAATCTTTTAAAAAATCTTCGTCAGAAAGAATCCAACCAATAGAAGCTGCCGGAAACCATCCAAACTGATTATTTATACCAAATCGGGAAGACCCATCGCGTCTTATACTGGCGTTAAGTAAATATTTATTTTTGTATGAGTAAGCAACTCTTGCAAAATAACCTAAAAAGTCATAAGCGGATAAACTACTTGCTCCCCCGGTAATATTTCCGGCACTCTGAAGCGTTCGCAATGCATCAGAGGGGAAGTCGGTACCTTCAACATGCTGTGCTTTAAGAATACTTTTTTCGAAAGATGTACCCAGCGTTATGTTAACCCTGTGATCTTCGTTAAAATTTTTAGTAAATGTAAAATAGTTATTTAAATCATATCTTTCTGTTCTATGTGAAGTGGCAATAGCAAAGCCATTTGTTCCCTGAGCTTCGGTTAAACTACCCGAAAATTCTTCGGCTAATTGACCATTATAGTCATAGGCAACTTCTGATCTAAATTTTAAACTTGGTATTATTTGGTATTCAGCATACATATTTATTAAGGCATGCCAAATATTTGTTTGAAAACTACCGTCTTGTGCCTGCACTAAAAAATTATAATACAGAGTATGACGGTTTGCAACGCCATTTGCATCAAAAGGACGCGTAAAGGGAGTTTGTGCGATAGCCTGTAACGGTGTGGAAAACTGATCATCGTTAGAAACACGGTCTATTATTATTCTGGAAAAAGATGTATTAGTACCTATTTTAAGTTTATCTGAAACATGATTCTCTACATTGGCCCTAATACTGTAACGTTGTAATTTATTATCAAATACAATTCCATCAGTTTTATTATAAGCTGAAGAAATAAAGAAGGTCGTTTTACGATTGCCACCGGAGGCCGAAATATTATAATTTGAAACAGAACCCTTAACTAAGGCTAAATTTTGCCAATTAGTGTTAACGGAGGAGTTCCATTCAGCCTTACCATCCCATGAATATAAAGTATAAAAATGGTGTAACTGGGCTAATGTATAACCGGAATTTTTAGCCGCTTCATCAAATAATTCTATATACTGGGCTGTATTCAACCAATCTCTTTTATGGGTTGTTCTACTAAATCCTGTAGAATAATTTAAGGATATCCTCGTTTTACCCTGCTTCCCCTTTTTTGTTGTGATGAGTATAACTCCATTTGAGCCTCTGGCACCATAGATTGCTTCTGATGAAGCATCTTTTAAAATCTCAACAGATGCAATATCATTTGGATTTAAGAATAATAACGGATTTATGGGAGAGCTATTTGTAGATTCATCTGTATTAAGAATAGGAATACCATCTACGACATACAGTGGTTCCTGAGAAGCCGTTATAGTTGAAATTCCTCTAATATGAACTTTTATACCGCTTTCCAGTTTGCCATTTGTTTGAGTAATCAGTACTCCTGCAGCTTTTCCAACAAAAGCGCTTTGCAAACTGGGAGTAGGAATATTATTTATTTTGGCCGCACCTATTGAAGATATTGCACTTGTAACACGTCTTTTTGATTGTGTTCCATAACCTACTACCACAACTTGACCAAGTGAGACTGCAGAAGAAGTCAGACGTACATTAATAATTGCCTGACCTGTGAAGGCAATTGTTTGTGTTTTCATGCCAACAAAAGAGAATACTATCGCTTTCGCGTTAGCTGGTACATTCAATTGGTACTTACCGTTAATACCCGTTGTAGTTCCCAAATTGGTTCCTTTAACTACCACAGATACTCCGGGCAATGTACTTCCATCAACAGTACTGGTAACCGTACCAGTAACAGTTGTTTGCGCTAATACACTTTGTAGGCCAATAAAGCCCATCAAAATGAAAAAAAGGAAAAAATTTTTCATATAATTTTTAATTAAGTTAATAAAATATGTTTAAAAACATCCAATTTCCAATACGTTATATTCTTAACAATAAATTTTATTCAAATTGTTGACAACTTATCCATTCCCATAAATCCTGCCCGTAACGAAGCCGGGTAGATCTTGGATTTCAGAACAAAACGGTTGCTCCCTGTTCTGAACTTTAATCGTTCCCATTTGACCAGAGTAATTATAGCAGCATAAGAATAACTCAATTTAGTTGGAACCGTTTTTGTTGGAACTTTAGCAAAAGAAGTGTTGTGTTTTACTGATTTATGAAACCACTCTGTTTTCCACCGTATTTGACAGATTGTAGTTATTTGCTTATATGCCGGGTTGAGGTTACTTGAAATCAGATACAAGACGCCCACACAACCCCCTTTGTTTTTGAAGACTTGTTTTATCAGTAAGACAAGAAATTCTACTTGTTTAAAGTTTTTTTGCACAGTACCATGTACCAGTCCCCCTAACCCAATGCTGATACATTTGCCATTTAATTTATCCGGTTTGGTTAGAGCTACTTTCCGGTTTTTCTTCATAGCCATTACAAAATCCTTTTTCACAGTTTCTTTTACAAATCGCGTGCTTTGCAAAGATGAAAACCAGATATTGTTCAATATATATTGATATTTAACCTGGTTAGTTTCAACCGTCTGTAATCATTTACGGTATAGTTCACTTTTTGTTTTGTCACTTATCCGCCTCCTCTTGCCTAATGCGAGATTAACCTGCTTTTTACCTTTAGTAACAAAACCGGTAGCTAATGGAACATTGCCCCCCCTACTATAGAAAGCCGTTATGAAATTAACGCCTTTAACACTTCTGTTTTTGACATGATTCCAATGCCTGCAGATAATCTATGTACAAGTCAGTTATTTCGGACTTGTTAACAATCATTGTTTTATTATATTAAAATTACCATTTTTCGCGTAAGATGAGTGAATTAATATTAATCATAAAATATTTTTTAAAATCTCATTCCATTTTTATCGCCCCAATACCAGCCTGCCACAATTGCTTATTAAATTCCGGGATAGCCGAATTAATTAGTTTATTGGCTCTGGCATTTAATTTCTCCCAGCGTAAATCAAGAACAGCCTTTCTATCTATTGATGACTTATTTACACGAGGGATGCTACTTTCAGTTTGATTTATTAAAAACTTATATTGTGCTGTAAACTTACCGGGGAAAGCCTCTACATCATCATAAGCCTTAATTTTACGTTGAACCATAGCTTCATCCCAAGCCACAAGTTGTGCAATTAATGCATTACCGGCTTTAATTAAAACCTCATGTCCCTTTTTCTTCTTTAATATCAAAATCACTTTTTTAATTTGGCCCTGAGCTTTCTTAAGAGTACTGATTTTATGATACATTTCTGTAAGCGGTTGTTCCAAACCTCTCATAAAAACATCATAGGTTTTATATTGATCTTCTTTGATTCCGTAAAGTGGATTTTTTTTGATTAATACATTGGTAGTCAATATATTATTTCCAACTTTTAGCTGTGCTTCATAAGTCCCGGGAGATGCCACATGGCCTTTAAAACTCCCTCCAAAATACACATTCGGAATGCCAGGCATTATAGGGTAGCGCATATCCCAGACAAAACGGTTCAAACCTTCTTTTTTAGACATGGCTGGCGTGGGTGGTGGTCCGCCATCCCATTTTTTATATGCCGTATCCTTAATTGAACTGAACGAGCGTATTAAAGTTCCTTTATCATTTCTTATTTGTAATGTAACTACAATAGAATCAGCTATTTTTGGAAGTTCATAATAAAAAACAACACCATTTGCAGGATTAACACCTGCAAATGGATTTGTTCCTTTAAATTTATCCGAATTACCATTCAACGGACTTCCCCAGGACCCGTAAATGGCAGGTGCCGGTTTATAAATTTTAATTTTCTCCTTATGACGAGGATGGTATTGTTCTAAAACGGTCAAATCATCTAATATCCAAAAAGCTCTACCGGCGGTTGCTACTAATAAATTACCATCATGAACCATCAAGTCTGTAATAGGTGTTACAGGTAAATTTAATTGAAAAGGTTGCCACGTTTTGCCGCCATTCCAAGATATATATATACCAAGTTCCGTACCGGCATATAATAAATTTTTTCTTATGGGATCTTCTCTAACAACACGTGTAAAGGCACCATAAGGGATTCCGGAACTTATATTAGTCCAACTTTTACCGTAGTTAGTGGTTTTATAAATAGCCGGTGTAAAATCGTTAAACTTGTATCTCGTTGTTGCAATATATGCTGTTGCCGGATCGTGTGGCGAAACTTCAATAGCATTAACTATACATTGCTTTAATCCTTTAGGCGTTACATTGTTCCAATGTGCGCCGTCATCTCTGGTTAAATAAACAAATCCATCATTACTACCCGTCCAAAATACACCCTTTTCGCCAGGGGATTCTTTTATATAGCTCAAAGTACCATAATTTTCACCCCCCACTGCCTCGTGGGTATAGGGACCGCCGCCATTACCTTGTTTATCGTTAAGATTGCGTGTTAAGTCGGGTGAAAATTTTTCCCAGGTTTTTCCCATATCTTTTGTTCTAAACACCATTTGAGCTCCATGATAATAGGTGTTTAGTTCGTGCTGAGACCTAATGATAGGGGCATTCCAGTTAAAAAGGTATTTCATATTTCTGGCTTCTCTGCCAATATAATCAATAGGCGCTTCCATTATTTTTGTACTTGCCTTTGATTTCATATCTAAGACGTCTATGGTACCCAGATAACTTCCACCCATCACATATCTCGGATTATTCGGATTAAACGCGAGGAAGGCGCTTTCGCCACCAGCTGAATACGTCCAGTCTTGTTGTGTAATTGCCTTTCTGCCAAGCGAAAGACTCGCAATTTTGACTGAAGTATTATCTTGCTGTCCGCCATATAAGTTATATGGAAATAAATTATCAGCATTAACTCTATAAAACTGCCCCGTTGGCATATTAGCTTGTGTTGACCAGGTTTTTCCATTATTAAACGAAATGGCAGCGCCGCCATCATTAGCTATTACCATATTTTTTGAATTTTCAGGATTAATCCAAAGGTCATGAAAATCGCCATGAGTACCTTTTAAAACCTTCCATGTTTTTCCGCCATCAATTGACCGCAAAGCCGATGCACTTAATACATAAACCGTATTTTCATTATTGGGATCAACAAAAACTTTGGTATAATACCAGGCCCGTTGCGTTAGCCTCTTATCACCACTTACTTTGTGCCAGTTTTTACCAGAATTATCAGACACAAACAATCCGCCATGATCGTCATTACTTTCTATTAGCGCATACACCTTCCCGGAATTAGAGCGAGAAACCGCAATGGCCATTTTGCCTTTTTCTTTTGGAAGCCCCTTAAAAATTTTAAACCAGGTGTCGCCACCAT
>JAADHG010000221.1 GCA_013151975.1 Chlorobiota bacterium
TATTATTCATTGAATTGAGATAATAATATAGAGGATTACTCATTTTATTGGCAATCTCAATACTTTTATTGTAATTCTCTATGGCTTTATCATGTTGTTTAAGACGTTCAGAAATAACACCCAACAAATTATATAATGACCATAGAGTATACGTACAAGTATTGGATAATATTGCTCGAACTAGATTTCTAGTAAGTGATGAGGATATTGTAGGCATTGATAAGCAATTTAAGCGAGCATATAAAGTTAGCGATAGTATTCAATATCAGTCTGGATTGATATCGGTAATGAATGATATGTCTGAGTTTTATAGTGCTTTAGGCAAAAAAGATTCAGCTTTGGTATTATCTAAAAAGGCTTATAAACTTGCGAAAGAAACGAACTCAAATGATAAGGTTTTGAAAGCTTTGGTGGCTTTATCTAAACTTGAAGATGAATCATCAGGAAAAAAATATTTAGAAGAATATATTAGACTTAACGATAGTCTTTTGGAAAATGAACGTGCTATTAGAAATAAGTTTGCCAGAGTGAGATTTGAAGTTGATAAAATAGAAGCCGATAATGAAAAATTAACTAAAGAAAGATTGCTATTTTTGTCCATTGCAATTGGGTTATTTTTAAGTGCTACCTTATTGTATATTGTAATTACTCAGCGTTCTAAGAACAGAAAATTAAAGTTTATCCAACAACAACAAGAGACCAATGAAGAAATTTACAATCTCATGCTAGCACAACAAGATAAAGTAGAAGAAGGTAGAACTCAAGAAAAAAAACGTATTTCACAAGAGCTACATGATGGTATTTTAGGACGATTATTTGGTACAAGATTCAGTTTAGATAGTTTAAATACGGCGCAAACGGATGAAGCGATAAAAAAGCGAAGTCAGTATATAAATGAATTAAAAACTATAGAAGCAGAGATTAGAAAAATATCGCACGATTTAAATTCTGGTTTTATTTCAGGTTCAAGCTTTATTGATATTATTAAAACCTTAATTGAAACACAAACTAAAGTCTACCAATTAGATTATACTTTTGAAGAAGATCATGATATTAATTGGGAAGACGTACCTAACAAAACTAAAATACATATTTACAGAATGTTGCAAGAAACCATGCAAAATATCTATAAGCATGCCAATGCAAATCATATAAAAATTAGTTTTCAATTAAAAAATAATGTAATTTTAGTAGCTATTGAAGATGATGGTTCTGGGTTTAATGTGAATAAAGCGAGAAAAGGAATTGGTTTAAAAAACATTGATTCTAGAGTTAGAGATGTTGGTGGTAAGGCCGAGGTATTTTCAAAAATTGATATTGGTACCATAATAAAAATAACAATACCAATAGATTAATTATGGAGCAACACGTAAAAATATTAATGGTAGATGATCATCCAATGATTATAGAAGGATATCAAAATACCTTAATTGCAACAAAAAAAGAGTTTCAGCAATTAGATATTGATATTGCTCATGATTGTGATATGGCAAACGAGCTTATTAAAAAAGCGGCAAGTACAAAACCGTATGATGTGTTGTTTTTTGATATTAGTTTACCAGCCTCAAAAGATGGGCTGATAACTTCGGGAGAAGATCTTGCTAAAATAGCTAGAGTGTATTTACCAGATGCTAAGATTATTATTTTAACGATGTTTAATGAGTCCTTTAGAATTTTAAATATCATTAAAGAAATAAACCCAGAGGGGCTTTTAATTAAAAGTGATTTAACCTCTAGTGAACTCGCTGAAGCATTCCAGCACATACTAAATAGCGAAACGTATTATAGTAGTACAGTTAGTAATTTCTTAAACACATCTATTACTAGTGATATTTATGTGGATGAAACTAACAGAAAAATTTTACATCTACTTTCGCAAGGCATAAAAACAAGAAGCTTAAAAGACCATATTGATTTATCTATGAGTGCCATTGAAAAACGAAAAAAACAATTAAAAGTATTGTTTTCAATCGAAGATAGTAAAGACGAATCCTTGCTTAAAGAAGCGAGAAACAAAGGCTTTTTGTAATATAATTCTGAACAATCAATTTTTATATTGATAAAGTTGATGATTTTTATCAAATAAAAAACTTCTTAAGAGACTATTATTGTTAGATATTACGGTTTTTCCACATCAAGTTTGCGGTTTTTCCACATCAAAAAGTCTGCGTTATTGGTTATATTAGCTATATCAACGAAAGATTTGATTATCCCTCTAATTTATTTGTTGAATTAATAGCAATTGACACGGCCTTATGATTATTCTTTAATCATAAGGCTTTTCTTTAAAATAAAACACTTTTATAGTCCCAGAATTTTACTATAAAAAGGCCTAAATAAATTACAGCCACTACAAATTTTATAAAAGTTGAGGTTAAGAAACCTAAGAATGATCCAAAAGCTGCTTTTAAAGCTCTATCAGAGTTACTTTTGTTTAGTAGCTCACCAACGTAAGCACCAATAAAAGGCCAAACAATAATTCCAAACACTCCAAAAATTGGAAAGAAAATGGCAACTAATAACCCAATTGTTGTTCCAACCATTCCAGCTTTACTACCTCCAAATTTTTTTGTACCTAAAGCCGGTATTATGTAATCTAATAACCAAACGAGTATAGCTATTGCTAAAGTAATTCCTAAAAACGTCCAATTCATAGGTACTGCATCTGTTAGATGAAAAATTAATAAGCCAATCCAACTTGTTAGGGGACCAGGTAAAATGGGTAACATACTACCAATAATACCAAGTAACATAAATAAAGCAGCAACGATAACTAAAAATATATCCATCAGTGAGGTTTAAAAGTTTGTCTGTATGACGAAGATACTATACAAATGTTACATATTTTAAACTAAAAAATTAGTTCAAACTAAATATTTAGTTATATTTGTAAAAGTATTCAACTAGAAACTTAGTTACAAAATGAAACAACTTACCAAAGCCGAAGAAGATATTATGCAAATTTTATGGCAGCTTAAAAAAGCAAAAGTCAAAGCTATAATACAACAATTACCCAACCCCAAACCTGCTTATAATACAGTTTCTACTATTGTTAGAATATTAGAAAGTAAAGGCTTTGTAGATTATGAAAAGCAGGGAAAAGGACATATTTACTTTCCTTTGGTACAACAGCAGGAATACAGCAATCAATCTATAAATAAATTGGTTGATAATTATTTTCAGGGTTCGTTTAAAAGTATGGTGTCTTTTTTTATGAAAAAAAATGACATCAGTTTAAAAGAATTGGAATCCATTTTAAAAGATATTAATAAAAAAGAATAGCTATGCTACATTATATATTACAAACCATTGCGTTTCAACTGTTCTTTTTAATTATTTACGATGTGTTTTTAAAGAAGGAAACATTTTTTAATTGGAACAGAGCTTACTTACTTATCACAGCATTATTATCTGTTGTCTTACCATTTATTAAAATAGAACAATTTAAAGATGTAGCTCCACAGCAATTTATAATACGGTTACCAGAAGTTATTATAGGCAATCTTACCCCAACAGAATCAAACTTACTAATCGAAAATAGCATTGAAAAAGTATCTGGATTTGTATTTTCTTGGGAATTGTTTATTGGATTAGGAATAGCTATTGCGTTCTTGATATTTATGTATAAACTCATTAAAATAGCTTTTTTAATTTATAAGCACCCGAAGTATTGGCAACACAATTTGCGTATTGTAAGGCTTATTAACAGCAATGCAGCATTTTCATTTTTTCATTATGTATTTTTGGGAGAGCTTATAAATACTGAGGATAAAGATGCTATTATTAAACATGAATCTATTCATGTAAGGCAGAAGCATACTATAGATTTATTAGTGTTTGAAATGTTACGAATTGTATTCTGGTTTAACCCTTTGGTATATATGTATCAAAGTAGAATTAGAACACTCCACGAATATATTGCAGATGCTAAAGCTGTAAAATCACAAGATAAATCTCACTATTACCAAAATTTATTAGCACAAGTTTTTGAAACTCAAAATGTGTCATTCATCAATACATTTTTCAAACAATCATTAATCAAAAAACGAATTATTATGTTAAGTAAATCAAGATCAAAACAGATTTTTAAGCTGAAGTATGTGTTATTTGTTCCCATGGTGGTTGGAATGCTATTATATACATCGTCTAATGCGCAAGAAAAAGTTTCAAAAGAAGAAGTAAATCAAGAATTAACCGATGCGCAGTTAAAAGAAAAGTATTATAAAGAAATACAGGCAATCAGTGAGGACGATTTTATGAAAAAGATGAACGAATATATGCCAGATTTAGATAAATATATATTAAGTAGAGAACAGCTTTTTAAAAGAGAAATGTATTTTAAAGTGCTTTTAGATAGAAGAAAAGAAATTCAAAAACAAAAAGGAGAGGAAGTTGGTAAGAATACAATATTGAAATACAATACCTATGCAGAGTATTTAGAATGGAAAAAAACCGATGAAGCAAAAGAACGATGGGAAAGTAATATTAAAGATGGGGTGTTAAGACTAGTTGTTAATCGTCTAGGGAACTTTACTGAAGAAGAACAAAAACGTTTTGATAAGAAAATGGAAATGATTAAAAAGGATAAGTATTTTAAAAAGTTATTAATAGATGATTTAAAAGGGTTTGCAATAATGACAATTGAATATCCAGAATCTAATGCTAAAAAAGAATCTTCAACAGATAAAATAATAAATGAAGAGATAGAAGTCCCATTTGCAGTTATCGATGAAGTTCCGGTATATCCCAGTTGCGAAACACTTGCAACCAATGCAGAGCGTAGAAAATGTATGGCAGAAAAAATCACAAAACATGTACAGCAAAATTTCAATACAGATTTAGCTGGAGATATAGGCTTAATAGGACGACAACGTATTAATGTTATTTTTAAAATTGATGCCGATGGTAATGTTACTGGAATACGCTCCAGAGCACCACACCCAAAACTGGAAGAAGAAGCCATTAGAGTTATTAGTTTGCTTCCTAAAATGAGCCCGGGAAAACAAAATGGTGAAAATGTAATTGTACCGTATTCCTTGCCAATAATTTTTCAAGTTGCTGATAAAAAACCAAAGTCAAAAACTGATGAAATAATAGAGGAAAAAGTAATTGATTCTCTAAATATTTCAGAAATAAAAGCCTTTCCTTTTGCAGTTGTAGAAAACTCACCTGTATTTCCAGGATGCGAAAATCTTTTAACTAATGATGAGACCAAAAAATGCACATCAAATCATATAGATAAATTTGTACAAAAGAATTTCAATACAGATTTGGCAGGAGATTTAGGATTAATAGGGAGGCAACGCGTCAATGTGGTTTTTAAAATTAGTAAAGAAGGAAATGTTGTAGATATAAGAACAAGAGCAAAAGAGCGTAGGCTTGAAGAAGAAGCTATTAGAACGATTAACTTGCTTCCTAAAATGATTCCTGGGAAGCATAACGGAGAAAGTGTAAAAGTGGCCTATTATCTTCCTATTATTTTTCAAGTACAATAATAAATAAATTGGAGTGAATAAATATCTTATAATCATCATATCTCTAATAGCATTTAAAACCGAAGCACAAACTTCGGTTTTTGGTGTTGCAGATAGTTTGTATCTTAATGTTAATTATACAAAATCTATTGAAACGTATAAAAAAGTTCAAAACCAATCATTGGTTTATGATAAAATCGCAAAAGCGTATATGGCTTTAGGGAATTATGATGAAGCGGTATCTAATTATAAAAGCAGTATTGAAGCCAATCCGGATAATGCATTATTTAAATATGAGTACGCAAAATTGCTGTCTAAAACAAAAAAGTATAAAGAAGCTTTAGAGGTTTTTTACCAACTCATAGATATTGATTATAAAAACCCAAATTATCACTACGAAAGTGGTTTAGTCTTAGAGAAATTAAAAGATTCTACGGCACAAAATAGATTTCACAGTGCTTTTCAATTAGATAGTACACATCAAAAAGCTATTTTCAGAATAGCACGATTTCATGTTAAAAAGCGACATTATAAAACTGCAAATCATTATATAGATATTGGTTTAAAGACATACAAAAACAATAAGGACTTAATAAGTTTAAAAGCACAAAACTATTATAACAAAAAAGATTATGATAATGCCGTAGTTTGGTTTGAGAAACTAATAGCACTTAATGAGACGTCGCAATTTATTCATGAAAGATTGAGCATGAGTTACGCACAAATTTATGAGTTTGAAAAAGCAGTAGAACAAGGGCTTTTAGCCCTAGAATATGACCCAAATAACACAAATAACTTGTTTATTCAAGGGGAGTTATATGAACGTATAGACGATTATGAAAATGCTGAAAAATATATGCTACAATCTTTATTATTCCAAGACCAGTCTTTGGATAAAGAATATATAAAATTGGCATCTGTATATAACAGACAACAAAAATATAAAGAGAGCATTGAAGCCTATAAACGTGCTATATCAGAAAACCCTAAGAATGAAAATACACAGTTTTTGCTAATTTTCACAAAAGATCAATATTATAAAGATGTGGATACTAGAATTAAGCTATACGAAAATTTTAAAAACAAATTCCCTAAAAGTAAATACAAAGATTTTATAGACTATCGTATTGCTAAATTAAAAGAAGATAAATTCTTAAAAAAGGATTAACATATAAAGACAATTGATTAAAAAATGTCCTCGAATTACCTAACCTTTACAATACTGAAATGTCACACTGAGCATGTCGAAGT
>JAADHG010000038.1:0-6703 GCA_013151975.1 Chlorobiota bacterium
AAGAGAGTAAATCTGTTTTAGGGTTTAATAAATCCAATATAATTTTCAAGAATAATCAGTGGTATATTAATGAAAAAAAGAACAAATTTAATAAAATAGTATTTGATAGGCAGTTTAAAGATGTGAAAATTCAAGGACTTAGAATGAGCCATCAAGACGAAATTATCAATCTTTACGGGATACTTAAAGATTCAACAACAAAAAATATCAATTTAGATTTTAAAGATGTCGATTTAATTAAAATCACACCTCGGATAGACAGTTTAGCTTTAGCAGGAAATGTAAACGGAAAGCTGAGCATTCAGCAACAAAATGGTATTTATATTCCAGAATCTAATGTAATAATTGATAATTTTAAGATTAATAACTTTAACCTAGGTTCATTTAAGGCTAATATTAAAGGAAATAAATCTTTAACCAATTACAGCATCAATATGAGTTTAAAAGATGATGAATCGGAGTCGCTAGCCGTAGTAGGTAACCTTGATTTTTCTAAGAAAAGCTCACGCTTAAATTTAAATGTTGATTTTGACAAGTTTATTCTAGATCCATTAAATCCGTTCGGCCAGGGAGTAATTACAAATATACGCGGTGAGGTTTCTGGAACTGCAAGAGTAACAGGGCGATTACAACGCCCCCAAATAAATGGACAATTACTTTTAGATAGAGGCGGAATGAGTATTCCATATCTAAATGTTGATTATGCTTTTGAAGATGATACTGAGATAATCTTAAACACAAATAAGCAACAACAATTTGTGTTTAATAATGCGCGTTTGGTTGATTCAGAGTATTTTTCTAGATCTACTTTAAGCGGGAGTATAAACCACGTTAACTTTTCAAAGTGGTCGCTAGATCTTAATCTAAATTCCGATAGATTACTTGTTTTAAACACTAAAGATAGTGAGGATGCATTGTATTATGGAACTGCTTTTGTAAGTGGCAATATAGGTGTAACTGGCCCTACCAATCAATTAGTAATTAAGGCAGATGTTAGTACAGAAGAAGGCACAGTATTTAAAATACCTTTAAACGATGCAGAATCTTTTGGCGATAATGCATATATCCATTTTTTAACCAAGGACGAAAAGGAGAATCGATTAAAAGGAGAGGAATTTGTTCTTCGAGAAATTAAAGGACTAGAAATGGACTTTGATCTTTTAGTTGATGATGATGCAGAAATTGAGATTGTGATAGATAAAGATTCAGGAAGTTCAATCAGAGGTCGTGGTGATGGAATTCTAGGAGTTCAAATTAATACTAACGGAAAGTTTAAAATGCATGGTGATTTTATTGTTAACGAAGGAGTCTATAATTTTGTGTATGGTGGTTTAATTCAAAAAAAGTTTAAGGTGCTACCTGGAGGCTCTTTGGTTTGGGAGGGAGACCCTTTAAAAGCCCAAATTAATATTGAAGCAATCCATGATGGTATAGAGGCCAATCCTTCAATTTTGCTAGATAACCCAATAAACAGAAGTATTCCTGTAGAAGTTAAAATTCACCTTACAGGCGAATTAGAAAAACCTGATCCTGTATTTGATTTAAGTTTCCCAAATGTGAATACAACATTAAATTCTGAACTTCAATACAGACTAAATAGCGACGAAAGTAAACAATTTCAAGCACTATCTTTATTAGCAACAGGTTCCTTTAAAAGTGATATACGCTTTAATTCACAGGATTGGGTTGGTTTGTTTTCAGATAGAGCTTCGGCAATGATTAATGATATATTATCCAAAGGTGATGGAAAAATACAGCTTCAGCTAGACTATCAAATTGGAGATAATAGACCGGAATACCAAACGGATGATAGATTTGTAACACGAATATCTACACAGTTAAGTGATAGAATCCTTATCAACGGAAAGGTTGGCGTGCCAATTGGAGGTGTAAATGAAACTGTTATTGCTGGCGATTTTGAAATAGAGGTCTTAATTAATGAAGAAGGCACTTTTTCATTAACGTTTTTTAATCGTGAAAACAGCATTCGAAATTTTGGAGAGCAAATAGGATATACACAAGGTGTAGGCTTATCTTATAATGTAGAATTTGATAATTTAAGAGAGCTCTTCCAGAAGATTTTTAGAAACAATAAAAAAGCTAAAACTAAAAGCAAAGAAAATAACGAAAATGACCATCCAGAGTTCATAACTTTCAAAGAAAAAGACTCAAAAAGCACCAATAAATCTAATAATTAGAAGCGATTCACTAAAATACTTATTTACGAAAACGTTTGAGTTTGTTTATTTCGTTAAAATATGATACAACATAGCTTTTTTATTGGTTAAGTTTCTTAGTTTTATCGTTCTAAAAAGCAAAAATGTCAAAAATATTTAAGAAAATCGCTGTCATGACTTCAGGAGGAGATGCTCCTGGAATGAATGCTGCAATACGATCGGTTGTTCGTACTTGTGCATTTCATAAAATTGGCTGTGTTGGCATTTATAGAGGCTATGAAGGCTTAATTGATGGTGATTTTAAACTACTTTCTGCTAGAAGTGTAAATAACATTATTAACCGAGGCGGAACCATTTTAAAATCGGCAAGATCAGATGCATTTAGAACGGAGAAAGGGCGTCAAGATGCTTATGCACAAATTAAAAAAGAAGGCATAGAAGCATTAGTTCTTATTGGTGGTGATGGTACGTTTACTGGAGGCATGTTATTTAATAAAGAATTTAATTTTCCAATTATAGGTATTCCAGGAACTATTGATAATGATATTTTCGGCACAAATTTTACCTTAGGTTATGATACAGCTTTAAATACAGTTGTTGAGTGTATAGATAAAATTCGAGACACTGCCAGTTCTCACAAGCGCTTATTTTTTGTTGAGGTTATGGGTAGAGATGCTGGTCATATCGCGTTGAATGCAGGTGTTGGCGCTGGTGCTGAAGAGATATTAATTCCTGAAGAGAACCTTGGTTTAGATCGCTTATTAGAATCATTAAAGCGCAGTAAAAAATCGGGTAAATCCTCAAGCATAGTTGTTGTGGCTGAAGGCGACAAAATTGGCAAGAATGTCTTTGAACTTAGAGATTATGTTGAAGAACATTTGAGAGAGTATGAAGTTCGAGTTTCTGTTTTAGGGCATATGCAACGTGGTGGTGCACCAAGTTGTTTTGATCGTGTGTTAGCCAGTAGAATGGGAGTAAAGGCCGTAGAGTCTTTGTTGGATGGGAAAACCAATTGTATGGTTGGAATTATTAATAATAGAATGGAGTTAACTCCAATTGAAAAGGCAGTAAAAGGCCATTCAGAAATAAATAAAGAATTACTAAGAGTGTCAGATATAATGAGCACTTAAAAAACAAAGAAAATTAAATATGTCGAAAGTAAAAATTGGAATTAACGGATTTGGTCGCATTGGGAGAATTGTATTTAGAGCAACGGTAAAGCGCCCAGACGTAGATGTAGTAGCGATAAATGATTTATTAGATGTAGAGCACTTGGCTTACCTTTTAGAATACGATTCTGTACATGGTCGCTTTGATGGTACCATTGAAGTTAAAGATGGTAACTTAATTGTAGATGGCAAAACGGTTCGTGTAACAGCCGAAAGAGACCCTAGAAATCTAAAATGGGATGAGGTTAACGTTGATGTTGTTGCCGATTGTACTGGTATTTTCACCACTTTAGAAACAGCCAATTATCATATAGAAGCAGGAGCAAAAAAGGTTGTCATTTCAGCGCCAAGTAAAGATGCACCAATGTTTGTAATGGGAGTAAATCATAAAGATGCCCAACCAACAGATACTATTGTTTCAAACGCATCCTGTACTACAAACTGTTTGGCACCTATGGCTAAAGTTTTAGACGATAATTTTGGAATTGAGGAAGCATTAATGACTACTATACACGCTACAACAGCAACACAATTAACAGTTGATGGTCCTTCACGTAAGGATTTTAGAGGTGGAAGAAGTGCCTTACTAAATATAATCCCTGCCTCTACAGGTGCTGCAAAAGCAGTAGGGAAGGTGATTCCAAAATTAAACGGAAAGCTTACAGGAATGGCATTTAGAGTACCAACAGCTGATGTTTCTGTGGTTGATTTAACCGTGCGTTTGGAAAAAGAAACATCGTACGACGAGATTAAAAAAGCATTTAAGGAGGCTTCTGAAGGCGAGTTAAAAGGTATATTAGGTTATACAGACGAAGCTGTAGTATCTCAAGACTTTGTTAGTGATACTCGTACTTGTATTTTTGATGCAGAAGCTGGCATAGAGTTAAACTCTAAATTCTTTAAGATTGTGTGTTGGTATGATAATGAATTTGCCTACTCCAATAAATTGGTAGATTTAGCCGAATACGTAAATTCTATTTAAACCAAAATTTAAATAAGCTGTTAATTTGTTAACAGCTTATTTTTTTTACTTTTACTTCATGATTTTAATTGTTGATAGTGGTTCTACAAAATGTGATTGGTTAGCGATAGATGTTAATGGAAATCAGCTCTACGAGAAGCAGCGTACAAAAGGTATGAACCCTGCAATTCTTTCAGAAAAGAAGCTCGCCAAAACCATTAAAAAAAATAAAGTTTTAAAACAAATAAGAGACAGCGTAACACATATCTTTTTTTATGGTGCAGGTTGTGGTACAGAAAGACCACGATTACTTTTACAGAGTGTTTTACAAACATTTTTCCCTAATGCAGCGGCTGAAGTAAAGGAAGATACTTATGCAGCTGTATTTTCTACTTTAAATAATAATAGTGAAGCCGCTGTAGTTTGTATTTTGGGTACTGGCTCTAATTGTAGTTATTTTGATGGTAAGCAGTTGCAACAACGCGTAAAATCGTTAGGATATTCTTTAATGGATGATGCATCAGGGAATTATTTCGGGAAACAATTAATTAGGGATTACTATTTTAGCCATATGCCCGAAGATTTAAAGGTATCGTTTGCAGAGCGTTATAATTTAGAATCCGATTTTGTGAAGTATAATTTATACAAGCAACCCAATCCAAACGCCTATTTAGCGTCACATGCAGAGTTTATGTTTTTAAACAAAGACTCTGAGTATGTAAAGCATCTTATAAAATCTGGCATTCGTTTGTTTGCCAAAAACATGATTATGCAATACAAAGACGTATTAGATAAAGTACCTGTGCACTTTGCAGGGTCTATTGCATTTTTCTCTCAAGACGAAATTAAAGCCGTTGCTAAAGAGCTAGGGTTTACAGTTGGCAATTTTCAACGACGCCCTATTGAAGGTTTGGTCGATTATCATATTGCTAATTTATAATTAAATTGTCATTCCTACTGAAGCAGGATTCTTCGTATATAATCCTAACATTTGTAACAATATTTGTATAATAGGTACTTATAAGTATATAGCAACATGTATTATGGGAGGCGAAGGAAGCATGTCAAGTGCAAATCAGAGTTTAAAATATAATAGGGCACTACTAAAACGGCAAAAGTTTAGGGATATTAGAAACCTATATCTTCAAAGTTCAGGGAAAACAAAACTAGAGTTTAAGCAAGTAAGTCCCGAAGAATTGGTACTTATTAAAGAACGTATTAGAATTCAGCATAAGAAAAAGGTAAAACGAGAAATTATTATCTTTATTTTTTCTATTGTTGTCACAATTGCCTTTTTTTATTTTATGAATTGGTTGTTTACTATATAGAATTTTGAGTAGTAAGTTGTAAAGACTAACTTGCTCTTGCCTACCGCAGGCAGGTATCAATCGATTAAATCATTAAAACGAATGATATCTTAACAATTATACTTAATTAAGAGATTGGAAGAAATATTAAAGCAAATATCAGAAAAGCATAACTGTACATACAGTCAACGAAAAGGGACATACGATTTAAGTTTTAATATCCGAAATCTCCCAATGGAAATAATTACCCTTGAACAAGAAAGCACGAATTTTAAATTAACTGCTAGATGCGAGTTACTTTGGGGAACATCAAAAACTCCATCCATATGGTCAGGTAACACTCCTGATAACAATAAGTTTAGTATAGAAAGTCATTTCAAGAATAACATAGAAATTCCTGATTTTCATATTATGGAGCATGATTTTATTAGAAAATGGATTTATGGTAGAGATTTAAAAATAAAAAGTAAAGACAAATTATTTAAGGATTTTCTATCTAACAATAATCTAATAAAGGGAATTTATAGTTCTGGAAAAAATTCATCAGAACTTAGTCCAATAATTGAATGTTACGTCAAAAACACCACTCCAATTATCCATATAAACTATCAATCTTTTGAATTAAACTCAGATATTTTGGATAAATCTATTGAATTTTGTAATCAATTAATGAATTATAAAACTAAACATAACATCGCATATAATTAATAACTTCGTTACTAATCATATATAAATCGATAAGCAAAACTACTCCGTATAAACCCTGTTTTCTTGTTCAGCAACTCTAATAAATGTAGTGCGTTTGGTAAGCTCTTTTAAGCGTTGTGCACCAACATAAGTGCACGTACTACGCAGCCCACCAAGAATGTCTTGCAATGTGTTTTCTACTTTACCTTTATAAGGCACTTCTACAACTTTCCCCTCACTGGCACGATATTCAGCCACTTCACCAACGTGCTTTTTCATAGCAGTACTAGAACTCATACCATAAAATTGCTTATAAGGTTTGCCGTTACGTTCTACCATTTCGCCACCACTTTCGGTATGTCCAGCAAGCATACCTCCAAGCATTACAAAATCGGCTCCTGC
>JAADHG010000038.1:6718-8758 GCA_013151975.1 Chlorobiota bacterium
TTGGCAATATCACCAGGATATGCACATCCGCCATCACTAATAATTTGTCCGCCCAAGCCATGCGCTGCATCAGCACACTCTATAATGGCTGAGAGTTGCGGATAGCCAACGCCTGTTTTTACACGTGTAGTACATACCGATCCAGGACCAATGCCTACTTTAATAATATCGGCACCAGCAAGTAACAGCTCTTCAACCATTTCGCCAGTAACTACATTACCAGCTATAATAACTTTATCAGGATGTGTGTCTCGAGTTTGCTTTATCGGCAAAGCGTTCGGTATAACCATTAGCCACATCAATACAAATAAATTTTATACGCATGTTAAAACTGAGAATACTATTTAGTTTTTCTACGTCTTTAGACTTTATCCCTGTGCTTATCGCTAAATAATCTGTAATATCTTCGGAAGTATTTGCCATAAATACATTCCAATCCGTGATGGAGTAATGCTTATGAATGGCGGTAATCAATTTGTTTTTAGCGAGTGCTGTTGCCATTTCAAAAGTACCAACAGTATCCATATTGGCTGCAATAATAGGGATGCCTTCCCAATTATTATGTGCATGCAAAAATGTAAACTCTCGTTCTAATGATACTTGTGACCGGCTTGTTAACGTAGAGCGTTTAGGGCGAATCATAACATCTTTAAAACCCAATTTCAAGTCGTGTTCTATGCGCATTGTCTTTGAAGTATTTGGTTACATCCAAAGGTATTAAATTTGAAAACCAAAGGTTGTCAATTTTCAAAAATAATTTATTAACAGATTGTATTACTTTACAGCAATCATGCTAATTTCTACATTCACATCTTTGGGTAACCGTGCTACTTGTACTGTTTCGCGAGCAGGAGCTGAGGCTTCGTCAAAGTAGCTGCCATAGACTTCATTTATTTGTGAGAAGTTATTCATATCGCTAATAAAAATCGAGGACTTTACTACATTGTCAAAACACATTCCAGCAGCTTCTAAGACTGCTTTCATGTTATCCATTACCTGTTTTGTTTCTGTTTTTATATCGTCTAAAACCAGCTCTCCGGTTTCTGGATTAAAAGCTATTTGACCGGAAGTGTAAAGGGTGTTACCACTTAAAACAGCTTGATTATAAGGCCCAATTGGAGCTGGAGCTTTTGTTGTTGTAATTATTGTTTTCATTGAAATAGTTTTTATTTCATTCCTTCGGAAGAGGGAATCTCATTATTTATTCTTTAATTCTATTTAGTTTAAAGTTGTCTATCACGTTGTCTGCGTTTATCGTATTTGATGTCTTTTAGGATACCAGATTTTATACCGATAAAGAAATTCCAAGAGGTATTTGTACTAAACGGAATCCAAGAAAAATTCATGCGCCAACTCGATAAATCACGCTCAAAACGCAATTGAGTATATGTTACTCCTTTGTTTTTTAAATCGTAACCAGAAGATACACCAATGGTCCAACGTGGCGAAATATCAATATCTCCAGAAAACATGAGCGAATGTGACGATATTTCATTCTGGCGCCTTGTATTTGAATAATTTACAGCATACGCAATTCGTAAATTCCAAGGGATTTTATAGCTGTACAATGCACTAGGTTTCTCTTTTTCGTCATTGTCATTGCTTGAGGTAAGCCTGTTATCGGCAAAATCTTGTGGTTTCCCAAATAGATCATCATCTCGTCCACCGCTTCTTCTGGATTCTTCTCTTGCAGCTTGATCTTCTGGTTTGTCTTTACTGTTTTTACTTGATAAACTATAGTTCGCAGTTATATTGGCGCTAGTGAGCCTAAACAAACTGCCACCATTATTAATGTTGAACGTATTAATTTTATTGTTGTTATTATCCAAGGCATAAGGGTCGAGTGTAGCTCCAAAATTTATACTCATCTTTTTATTAAAAATTTGAGTTCCACCTGTCATTCTTACAGGACTCCACCGTAAAGAATCAGCAGAAATATTATACGATGTTGAAAAGTTTAAATTATTGAGGAGTGTAATTTTTTTAGGTTCGGTTACTGTACTATCCTTATCCCTTACCTTCGCTTCAAAGATATTACTT
>JAADHG010000156.1 GCA_013151975.1 Chlorobiota bacterium
CTCGAACATTTAGTTTTTTACATGAAATAGAAATGTTATTAGAACATGGTTTAATAAAGGGTGGGGATTTAAATAATGCTATTGTTTATGTAGATAAAGAATTATCTCCAGAAACAATGGAACGCCTTAAAGTAGCCTTCAAAAAAGATAATATTGCAGTTAAACCCAATGGAATTCTTGATAACCTTACGTTACATCATCCTAATGAAGCCGCTAGACATAAGCTTTTAGACGTAATTGGAGATTTAGCATTAATAGGTACACGAATACGGGGTAAGGTTATAGCCAATAAACCTGGGCATTTTGTTAACACGCAATTTGCAAAGAAAATGGCAAAGATTATTAAAATTGAAAAACGAAATAATGTACCCTATGTCGATTTGAATCAAGAACCATTGATGGATATTAATCAAATCATGAATATGTTGCCACATAGGCAGCCATTTTTATTGATTGACAAAATATTTGAATTATCAAAAACACATGTTATTGGTTTAAAAAATGTCACCATGAACGAGCCTTTTTTTGAAGGTCATTTCCCTGGAGCTCCGGTAATGCCTGGTGTTTTAATAGTTGAGGCTATGGCACAAACAGGAGGGATTTTGTTACTAAGCACAGTACCTGATCCTGAGAATTATTTAACCCTTTTCATGAAAATTGATAAAGTAAGGTTTAAACAAAGAGTCGTACCGGGAGACACTTTAATTTTTAAATGCTCATTAATAGCTCCAATTAGACGCGGAATTTGCCATATGCAAGGATACGCATATACAAATGGAAAGCTTTGTGTAGAAGCTGAACTAATGGCTCAAATAACTAAAGTTAAATAATTATGATTAGCGAACACATTTCACTTTTAAGAAATAATAAAATATAAGAAATGAATCAACCACTTGCTTACGTTCATCCAGGAGCCAAAATAGCTAAAAATGTTGTTATAGAGCCGTTTACTACAATTCATAATAATGTGAAAATAGGACAAGGGACTTGGATAGGTTCTAATGTTACTATTATGGAAGGGGCTCGGATAGGAAAAAATTGTAATATATTCCCTGGGTCTGTTATATCAGCCATACCTCAAGATTTAAAATATAACGACGAAGACACCACAGTTGAAATAGGTGATAATGTTACTATTAGAGAATGTGTAACTATAAATAGAGGCACTACTGATAAAATGAAAACAGTTATTAGTGATAATTGCCTTATTATGGCGTATTGCCATATTGCGCATGATTGTTTTGTTGGAAAAAATTGTATTTTTTCTAATAATAGTACATTAGCTGGACATATTACAGTTGGAGATTTTGTGATTTTAGCAGGTATGACTGCTGTTCATCAATTTTGTTCTATAGGTAATCACGCATTTGTTACTGGCGGAACTTTAGTACGTAAAGATGTGCCACCTTATGTAAAAGCAGGTCGAGAACCTATAGCTTACGTTGGGATTAATTCTGTTGGACTACGACGAAGAGGGTTTACTTCAGATAAAATTAGAGAAATTCAAAATATATATAGATTACTTTATCAGCGTAATTTCAATAACACTCAGGCTTCCGAAATCATTGAAGCTGAAATGGAAGCCACACCAGAACGAGACGAAATTTTGCAGTTTATAAAAAACTCACATCGTGGCATAATGAAAGGATATTTTAAATTAAAATAAAAAAATGGCAAATACTTCAGATATAAGAAATGGATTGTGTATTAAATACAACCACGATATTTATAAAATTATTGAATTTCTACATGTAAAACCTGGTAAAGGTCCAGCATTTGTAAGAACAAAAATGAAAAGTGTAACCACTGGAAAAGTTTTAGATAACACATTTTCTGCAGGACATAAAATTGAGGAAGTTAGAGTAGAAACTCATAAATTTCAATATTTATATCCAGAAGGAGACATGTTTCATTTTATGAATGTAGACGACTATAATCAAATCATGTTAAATAAAAACACCATTGATAATCCTGGGTTATTGAAAGAAGGCGAAGTTGTTACTATTATTATCAATTCTGAAGATAACATGCCACTTTCTGTTGATATGCCTGCAAGTGTAATCCTTGAGGTTACTGCTACAGAACCTGGTATAAAAGGAAATACAGCAACCAACGCAACTAAACCAGCAACCGTTGAAACTGGAGCTACTGTAATGGTGCCTTTATTTATTAATGAAGGTGATAAAATAAAAATTGAAACTGAAAAGGGAACTTATAAAGAACGTGTCAAAGAATGATTCTTTAATATGAAATTCCCTAAGCCACATACCCTAAAACAAATTGCAAATCTTATTGATTGTAAATTTATAGGAAATGAAAATTTTCCTGTTCTTGGTATGAATGAAATTCACGTTGTAACATATGGAGATATTGTATTTGTAGATCATCCTAAATATTATGACAAAGCTTTAGAATCTAAGGCTACAATTGTATTAATCAACAAAATTGTAGACTGTCCAGAGGGTAAAACACTTCTTATCTCAGACGATCCTTTTAGAGATTTCAACAAGCTTACCAGCCATTTTAAACCATTTCAATCATCAAGTAATAGTATTTCTGAAAGTGCAAAAATTGGCATAGATACAATTATTCAACCCAATTGTTTTATTGGAAATAACGTTGTGATTGGTAATAATTGCGTAATACATTCTAATGTTAGTATTTATGATGATACTATTATTGGTAACAATGTAATTATACATGCTAACACTGTTTTGGGAGCAAGCGCATTTTATTACAAAAATAGATCTGAAGGTTTTGATCAATTAAAATCTGGTGGGAGAGTTGTAATTGAAAATAATGTCGATTTAGGCGCATCTTGTACTATTGATAGAGGCGTTTCAGGAGACACTACTATTGGAGAGGGTTCTAAATTAGATAATCAAATTCAAATTGGACACGATACCGTTATAGGAAAAAAATGTCTCATTGCTTCCCAAGTAGGAATTGCAGGATGTTGTATTGTTGAAGATCAAGTTACCATTTGGGGGCAAGTAGGAGTAAAAAGTGGAATTACAATTGCCAAGGGTACTGAGATTTATGCACAATCGGGTTTAGGTCATTCTACAGATGAAAACAAAACCTATTTTGGCTCCCCTGCTTTTGAGGCTAGAGAAAAATTTAAAGAAATGGCATACATTAGAAAGATTCCAGAGATTTTAGAAAAATTGAAGAAACAAGAAGAAAAAAAATCTTAATGATTTCTACAAATAAACTATGAATTAGCTTTAAAAACCGAATTCAATAAATTACTTTTGTCCAGCTTAATAAATCAATTTAAATAAACTCAAATGAGCGTTTTAGTAAATAAAGATTCCAAAATAATAGTACAAGGTTTTACAGGAAGTGAAGGTACATTTCATGCTACTCAAATGATAGCGTATGGAACTAATGTTGTTGGAGGAGTTACCCCAGGAAAAGGAGGTCAAACACATTTAGATAAACCCGTTTTTAACACCGTTGAAGACGCCGTTAAGAAAGTTGGAGCAGATACAACCATAATTTTTGTACCACCTGCATTTGCTGCTGATGCTATTATGGAAGCTGCTGACGCTGGAATTAAAGTAATTATTACTATTACTGAAGGTATTCCAGTAGCAGACATGATTAAAGCTTCCGATTATATAAAAGATAAAGAATGCCGTTTAATTGGTCCTAATTGCCCAGGAATTATAACTCCAGGTGAAGCAAAAGTAGGTATCATGCCAGGATTTGTATTTAAAAAAGGGAAAGTTGGAATTATATCAAAATCAGGGACATTAACCTATGAAGCTGCAGATCAAGTGGTGAAACAAGGCTTAGGAATTACCACAGCAATTGGTATTGGTGGAGATCCAATTATTGGAACCACTACAAAAGATGCTGTAGAGCTATTTGTTAACGACCCAGAAACGGAGTGCATAGTTATGATTGGTGAAATTGGAGGACAACTTGAAGGAGATGCAGCACAGTGGTATAAAGCTAGCGGAAGCACAAAACCAGTTATAGGTTTTATAGCAGGTGAAACTGCTCCTGTTGGTCGTACAATGGGACATGCTGGTGCCATTGTTGGCGGAAGTGACGATACTGCACAAGCAAAGAAACGCATTTTAAGAGATTGTGGGATTCATGTTGTTGAATCTCCCGCCGAAATTGGTAAAAAGGTAGCTGAAGTTTTAGCTTAAGAATAATGGATACTGTTAAAAACCTCACAAGAATTTGTGAGGTTTTTTTATTTGATACAACTTGTATTTGCTATATTTGATTTACAACTAATCACATCATAAAACCATCAAAAAATAATAAATAGAAACACATGAAACTATTAGAAGGAAAAACAGCAATAATAACTGGTGCTAGTAGAGGAATAGGCAAAGGTATTGCCAAAGTTTTCGCAGAGCAAGGTGCTAATGTTGCATTTACCTATAGCTCTTCTGTTGAAGCAGCAAAAGAACTAGAAAAAGAATTAAATGCTCTTGGCGTTAAAGCAAAAGGGTATCAAAGTAATGCTGCAGATTTTCAACAAGCTCAAGATTTAGCTATAGAAGTATTGAAAGAATTTGGCAGCATAGATGTACTAATTAATAATGCTGGAATTACAAAAGATAATCTCTTAATGCGTATTAGCGAAGAAGATTTTGATAAAGTAATTGAAGTAAATCTAAAGTCTGTATTTAATCTTACTAAAGCAGTAATTCGCCCAATGATGAAACAGCGAAAGGGTTCTATTATAAATATGAGTTCGGTTGTTGGTGTTAAAGGAAATGCTGGTCAAACCAACTACGCAGCTTCAAAAGCAGGAATTATTGGTTTTTCGAAGTCTGTAGCTTTAGAATTGGGATCTCGTAATATTAGAAGCAATGTAATCGCTCCAGGATTTATAGAAACAGAAATGACAGCAAAACTAGATAAAGCAACTGTTGATAGTTGGCGAAAGGCTATTCCTTTAAAACGTGGTGGCACTCCAGAAGATATTGCTAATGCGTGTGTATTTTTAGCAAGCGATATGGCAGCTTATATTACTGGACAAACATTAAATGTAGATGGCGGAATGCTTACTTAAACTTGAAATTATGAAAAATACTTTTTTTTTAATATTTACCCTTTTAACCTTCAATTTTACATTTGCTCAAAATGATGATTGGGTTACTACCAAAGACTTTGAAAAAGGGTATAAAATTGATTTTCCTTCAAAACCTACTAGTCAAATGCAACCTATACCAACTGCTATTGGTGAGATTGAAATGTATATGTACATACTAGATAATTCAGCTAAAGTAGATGCCAAAAACCTTGTATTTATGACTGCTTATACTGAATATCCATTGGCATCGTTTGGAGATGAAGACATAAATAGTGAAACCTTACAAGATAATTTATTAGACAGTTCAGTAAGTGGAGCTGTTAGCAATGTTAAAGGCGATTTAATATCAAGTAGTCATATTAAATTTAATGGCTATAATGCCAGAAATGCAAAAATTGAAGTTGCAGGTGGTTTTTATATTATAATGAAAACCATTCTTGTTCAAAACAAACTTTATATGATTCAAGTTATTCATAATAAAAGTTATGATGGTAACCAAGAAGCAAAACATTTCTTTGACTCTTTTGAACTTATAAAAACTAATTAAATATTGTTGTCAAACACCATTATGTATATAGTAATCGCTGGAATAGCAGCGCTTTTGTTAGCGCTGTTTCAGTATTTGTATAAATCTAAGAAGAACAAGCTAAATATAAGTTTTGCTGTGTTACGGTTTGTTTCAATTTTTGCAATACTACTATTAATTATCAATCCAAAATTTGAAAAAGTTACGTTTTACAATGAAAAACCTAACCTTGTTGTTGCTATTGATAACTCTGAATCTATTCAGCATTTAAATCAGGTTGACAACACAAAGCAATTATTAAAGACTATTGAAAATGATGCGCAGTTAAATGAACATTTCAATATTGAGTATTATAAATTTGGGAATACTTTTCAAAGTAAAGATTCGCTCAGTTTTAATGATTCTCAAACAAACTTAGCAAGTGTTTTTAATAATCTATCTCAAATCTATAAAAACACAACAAGCCCAACACTATTAATCACAGATGGAAACCAAACCTATGGAAGTGATTACGAATATGTATCGCAAAACTATAAACAAGTAGTGTTTCCAGTTATTCTTGGAGACACAGTTACCTATTACGATGTGAAAATACAGCAACTCAATGTTAATAAATATGCCTATTTAAAAAATAAATTTCCTATTGAAATTATTACTGTTTATAACGGGAATACAAATGTGAGTTCACAATTAATAGTCACTTTAAATAACATCACAGTTTTTAGACAAAATCTTAATTTTTCAAAGACCCTAAATTCGCAAACTATTAATTTTACGTTGCCAGCAAGTAAAGTTGGCGTAAACAGTTATGTAGCAACACTTACACCTTTAGAAAAAGAAAAGAATATTGTTAATAATACCAAACCGTTTGCGGTTGACATTATAGACCAAAAAACAAATGTTGCTATTGTAAGCGATATTATCCATCCAGATATTGGTGCTCTTAAAAAGGCAATAGAAAGTAACGAACAGCGGAGTGTTTCAATTGTAAGTCCAAATGAATATTTAAATACTATGGATGATTTTCAAATGACTATTCTTTATCAGCCCAATACGTCTTTTAAACCTGTATTTGAAGTACTC
>JAADHG010000274.1 GCA_013151975.1 Chlorobiota bacterium
TGACCAATTTTTTCCATAATAGTAATGGTGTCTGTATATTCTTTTGGATGCTGCCCCAATGTAATAAGATTGTTGAATAACTCTTTAACATTGGTCATATTAAAGTTGCCTGCTAAAATTAAATTTCTGTGCATCCAGTTATTTTGTCTTAAAAAGGGGTGCACACTTTCCACACTATTTTTCCCAAAAGTGCCGTAACGCACATGACCTAATAAAACCTCACCTATATATGGAATGTATTTTTTTTGCAATGCGACATCATTTGCATATTCAGGATTTTCAGTAAGTTCTTTGTTTATTCTTAAATTGATTTGTGCAAAAATATCTTGTATAGGCTGTTGTGCTACTGAGCGTACCCTACTTATATACCGTTCACCAGGTTCAGTATCTAACTTAATACTGGCAAAACCTGCACCATCTTGTCCGCGATTGTGCTGCTTTTCCATGAGGAGATACATTTTGTTTACACCATAAAAAGCGCTACCATATTTTTCTTTATAATACTCTAGGGGTTTTAAAAGTCTAATATGTGCAATTCCACATTCATGTTTTAATGCATCACTCATTATATGTGTTATAAATAAAAACGCGCTCTATTTTGAGCGCGTTTGGTTATGTTAATTCAATTTCAAATTGTGTTAAGGTTTTAAACTGTTGAAGCCGCTTATTAACTTCCTCACTTGTTAAACTTTCCATGCGTTCTGTTCCAAACTTCTCGACACAAAAAGAGGCTAATGTAGAGCCATAAATAACAGCTTTTTTCATATTCTCAAAAGAGAAATCATCCGTCTTTGCTAAATAACCAGCAAAACCACCAGCAAAGGTATCTCCTGCTCCAGTAGGATCAAAGACCTCTTCTAAAGGTAATGCAGGTGCATAAAATATATTGTCATTATTAAATAATAATGCGCCATGTTCACCCTTTTTTATTACTACATATTTCGGTCCCATTTCATGGATTTTTCTTGCTGCAACAACTAAAGAATATTCTCCTGTTAGTTGTCTTGCTTCTTCATCATTAATTGTAATGACATCAATTTTTTTCATAACCTTATGTAAATTGTCTAAAGCGCTATCCATCCAAAAATTCATAGTGTCTAAAACAACTAGTTTTGGAGTTTCATTCATTTGCTCTATCACACTTAATTGCGTGAGAGGATGCAAATTTCCTAACATCACTACTTTTGCATCTTTGAAATTATCAGGAACAACAGGTTGAAAATCCGCCAAGACATTAAGCTCTGTAGCTAAGGTGTCACGAGAATTCATGTCGTTATGATATAGACCACTCCAAAAAAAAGTTTTGCCATCTTTTACAATTTCAATTCCTGAAACATCTATGTCTTTGTTTGAAAGGAGATCTAAATATTTTTGAGGAAAATCGCCACCAACTACAGAAACTACAGCAGAGTTTATATTGAATTGTGATGCTGCTAACCCTATAAAAGTAGCTGCCCCACCAAGAATTTTATCAGTTTTTCCAAAAGGGGTTTCAATAGCATCAAATGCTACGGTACCAACAATGACTAATTTGCTCATAAAGTGGATTAAAAATTCAGTGCAAACTTACGTAAAATTTAGTCTCAAAAAAAGCTAAGAAAGCGGTTGTTTTTACAAGATTACTTTCTTCCAAAATCTGCAGGAATTTCTCCCCAAGCTTTAGTTTCCCATTTTACAATAGTAGTAGTATACGAGTTATTGTTTAACCATTCTACAGCCCTATCTACAAGTTCAAACAGTTGCTTGTTTTTATTTGTTCTTTCAAGTTTTGTATTACATGTTTTTTTCTTAACCCAACTTAAAGCTGTTTTAGAGTCTGTATAAATTATCCGATTACTCTTTTGTTGTTTTAAAAAAGCTAAGCCATGTACTAAAGCTAAAAATTCACCGATGTTGTTAGTGCCTTCTTCAAAAGGACCTTGTTTAAATAGTTGCTTTTTCGTTTTTGTATCAACACCACGATATTCCATTTTCCCAGGATTACCACTAGAAGCAGCATCTACCGAAATGGAATTGTAGTTTGGTTGTCCAATTTTTTTAAGTTGAACTTTTGACAACTCACTATTAAATTTTGAAGTTTTACCAACATAATCTTTATAGTTGCCTTTTAGTGCCTTTTTTGCGGCATCAAAAGTTGCAAACGATTTGTATAGAGCACCTTGATAATCTTTAATTTGAGACTTACAATCCTCCCAAGTTTCAAAAACCCCAGTATGATGGCCTTTCCAAACGGTATAGTATTTTTTTTTCTTTTTAGACATTTGGGAATAATAAGGATTCCACAACTTTAGGGAAGTGTTTCATTTCTAATTCATGGATTTTATCAGCAACATTTTTTGCGTTGTCTGTAGATTCAATATTACATTTAGCTTGAAAAATTGTAGTCCCTTCGTCATAATTTTCATTTACATAATGAATTGTAATTCCGCTTTCTTTTTCTTTATTTTTAACAACAGCTTCATGAACGTTCATCCCATACATACCTTTTCCGCCATATTTTGGTAATAATGCAGGGTGAATATTAATGACCTTATTAGGAAATGCATTTAAAATGTTTTCTGGAAATTTCCACAAAAACCCAGCTAGTACAATAAAATCTGGCTCATTACTTTTAAGAATATTTAAAACATCCGAAGTTTTGTAAAGCGCAGTTCGATTAAACGACAAACAACTTGTTTTTAAATTATTGCAACGTTCTATAACTTTAGCCTTAGGGTTGTTAGTTAAAACAAGAACAACAGTAGCATCATTTCTGTTTTGAAAGAAGCGAATTAAATTTTCAGCATTAGTTCCAGAACCGGAAGCAAAAATTACAATACGTTTCATTTTCAAATATAATGTTAAGATAGTTCAGGCAAAAAAAAGAATAAATATTAACAAATAGAAGCAAAAAAGAAATACTTCGACTTAAAATTTATAAAATACATTCACATTTTTAAAGTAAAGGCGAGTTTTAAGATAAAGTTTTTTATTTTTGCGTCCTAATTAAAACTTAAAATTAAAAGATTATGTCAGACATTGCATCAAGAGTAAAAGCGATTATCGTAGACAAATTAGGTGTTGATGAAAACGAAGTTGTAACTGAAGCTAGCTTCACAAACGACTTGGGAGCAGATTCATTAGACACTGTTGAATTAATAATGGAATTTGAAAAAGAATTTGATATTCAAATCCCAGACGATCAAGCTGAAAACATTGGAACAGTAGGTCAAGCGATATCATATATTGAAGACGCAAAATAAGCACCCTTTTTTATGGAGTTAAAGCGAGTTGTAGTTACTGGTTTAGGAGCACTTACGCCAATAGGGAATACAGTTGATGAATACTGGAAAAATCTTATTGATGGTAAAAGTGGTGCTGCGCCTATAACACATTTTGATGCTGAAAAGTTCAAAACAAAATTCGCTTGTGAAGTAAAAAACTTTAATGCTGAAGATTTTCTTAGTAGAAAAGACGCTCGTAAAATGGATAAGTTTGCGCAATATGCCATGGTGGCTTCGGATGAAGCTATTGCAGACGCGAAATTAAACTTAGACGAGGTAAATAAATTACGAGTAGGTGTTATTTGGGGAGCAGGAATAGGTGGCTTGGAAACATTTCAAAATGAAGTTTTAAACTTTTCAGATGGAGATGGCACACCAAGATTTAATCCGTTCTTTATCCCTAAAATGATTGCCGATATTGCACCAGCCAATATTTCTATTAAGCATGGCTTTATGGGGCCTAATTACACAACTGTATCGGCATGTGCATCTGCTGCTAACGCAATGTTTGATGCTTTAAACTATATACGTTTAGGGCATTGTGATGTTATTGTTACAGGAGGAAGTGAAGCAGCTGTAACCATTGCTGGAATGGGTGGTTTTAATGCTATGCATGCGTTATCAACTAGAAATGAAAGCCCAGAAACAGCTTCAAGACCATTTGACGGAACCAGAGACGGTTTTGTACTTGGAGAAGGTGCTGGAGCACTTATTTTAGAAGAATACGAACATGCTAAAGCAAGAGGGGCAAAAATATATGCTGAGTTTGTTGGAGGAGGATTATCTTCTGATGCTTACCATATGACAGCTCCACATCCAGAAGGGATAGGTGTATTTGCTGTAATGAAAAATTGTTTAGAAAATGCAGGACTAAAACCAGAAGACGTTGATGCTATTAATACACATGGAACATCTACACCTTTAGGTGATGTTGCTGAACTTAAGGCTATAACTGAAGTATTTGGAAGTCATGCAAAAAATATAAATATAAATTCTACAAAATCTATGACGGGACATTTATTAGGTGCAGCAGGAGCTATTGAAGCGATTGCATCTATATTGTCTATGGAGCATGGCATTGTTCCTCCAACTATTAATTATACAACAGTTGATGAGAATATAGATCCAGAATTAAATTTAACTCTAAACAAAGCTCAAAAGAGAGACGTTAAAGTCGCCATGAGTAATACCTTTGGGTTTGGCGGACACAACGCTTGTGTATTATTTAAAAAACTAGATTAAATTTCTAATGAAATTTTTTCGCAACATACTAAATTCCCGTTCTGATTCAGACGGGAATTTTTTTGTTCAAATACAAAAAATTTTAGGATTCCAACCCAAGAAAAAAAGTCTTTATAAAAAGGCATTTACGCATAGGTCAATGAATAAAAGAGACGTTGAAGGCACTCCAATAAATTATGAGCGCTTAGAGTTTGTTGGTGATGCTATGTTAAGTTCGGTTGTGGCCACACATTTGTTTAATGAAGCCCCTCGGGGAGATGAAGGATATTTAACAAAAATGCGTTCAAAAATTGTTAGTAGGGAACATTTAAACGAACTAGGCAAAGAGCTTAACTTAATTGACCTTGTAGAAAGTAAAATACCTAAAAGTAATTTTGGAAGCAATATTCACGGAAATTTATTTGAAGCTTTAGTAGGCGCAATATTTTTAGATTTAGGATATGCATATTGCGAAAGATTTATTTTTAATCGCGTCATTATTCCTCATGTTGATATTGAAAGACTAGAAGGCAAGGTTATTAGCTATAAAAGTTTGCTTATAGAGTGGTGTCAAAAAGAAAAGAAAACCTTTAGTTACAATGTCTATGAAGACACCGGAAAGGACGAGCTAAAGCATTTTTCGGTAAAATTATATATAGATAATAAGGTTATTGCCAAAGCAAGAGCCACTTCAAAGAAGAAAGCAGAAGAAAAAGCATCCAAAAGAGCTTTCTTTGCATTTCAAGCTAAAATATCAAGAACTAAATAAGTTTCTTTTTTACTATAACGTTTTCGTAAAATTTTGCTGTTAAGAATTACAGAACAATGAGTTATTATTGCAGTAAAGCACTATATTTACAGTTCATAATTTTAGTATTATGGCGTTACACAAACTACTTGTAGACGATTTTAGCGAAGACACCTATTCTCTATTAGCAATGCATTGTACTATAGAAGATTACCGCGTTGCCTATCTTTTAAATCAATATTTACTGATTAATTTAAAGCGAAAACTACAAGACTTAGATTTTAAATACGCTGCCTCATCGTATTCAATTTATGAATGGGAAGACAAAGCACAACAAACAACATGGAACTTAATTTCTAATGTTTGTAAAAAAGAAGAAGACAGTTTAATAAGCACAGGGTCATTATTTAATTCCCAAAGTAAGATAACAAGAACCCACAATTTAATGCCAGAACTTAAACAAGTAAATTACTTACTAAAGATTAACAATGGTGGTGGTTTTATTAATGAAAAAGTAATAATACACAAAATACAAGAGATACCTCAAATTGCAGCTGTTTACAGTATGGATGTATCACAGTTAAAATCTAAAGACAATTTAATATTTAATTAATGTTGAATAAAAGAAAAAAAACCAAAATAGTTGCAACATTAGGTCCAGCAACCAGTAATAAAGAAATACTTAGAGCAATGCTTAATGAAGGGGTAAACGTGTTTCGTATTAACTTTTCTCATGCTAATTATGACGATGTTAAGGATCGAATTAAAATGATAAGAGAGCTAAATGAAGAACTGGGTTACAATGCTGCTATTTTAGGAGATTTACAAGGACCAAAACTTCGTGTTGGAGTAATGCAAGAAGAAGTTGTTGTAAATGAAGGCGATGAAATAATATTTGCAACTGGAGAAAAATTTGAAGGCACAAAACAGCGGGTATATATGACCTATGATAGGTTTCCGCAAGATGCAAAACCTGGCGAGAAAATTTTATTAGATGATGGGAAGTTAATTTTTGAGGTTGTTTCGACCGACAAAAAAAGTGAAGTAAAAGCAAAAGTTATTCAAGGAGGACCTTTAATGTCTAAAAAAGGCGTAAATCTCCCAAACACCAATATTTCACAACCAGCACTTACTGAAAAGGATATTGAAGACGCCATTTTTGCCATCGAACAAAAGGTAGATTGGATGGCTTTATCGTTTGTTCGTCATGCCGAAGATTTAATCCAACTGCAAGAACTCATCAAAAAACATAGTGATCATAAAATCCCAATTATTGCTAAGATTGAAAAACCAGAAGCGGTTGAGAATATCGATAAAATTATAGCCTATTGCGATGGCTTAATGGTAGCGCGCGGTGACCTTGGTGTAGAAATTCCAGCCGAAGAAGTACCTCTTATACAAAAGCAATACAAAAGCAACTGGTGTTAAGAGCTAAACGTGCTAGAATTCCAGTAATTATTGCAACACAAATGATGGAAACCATGATAAATAGCCTTACACCAACACGTGCTGAGGTTAATGATGTTGCAAACTCTGTTATGGATGGTGCTGATGCTGTAATGCTGTCTGGAGAAACTTCGGTAGGAAGTTATCCCGTACAGGTCATAATACAAATGGCAAATATTATAAAAAGTGTAGAAGACTCACCTCTTATAACAGTGCCACAAACACCACCTCATATTAGAACCAATCGTTACATTACAAAATCTATTTGTTATCATGCAGCGCATATGGCAAATGAAATTAATGCCAAAGCCATTTCAA
>JAADHG010000071.1 GCA_013151975.1 Chlorobiota bacterium
TAGTTTGCATCTAAGCGAGAATATTGCGGCTTAAACTCAAAATTGTTTCCTCCCATTATAATATCCAAATTACCATCGTTATTAACATCTGTGCAGATTATTCCACAAACGCAGGATAATTGTACCATAAATGGCAATTTTTTGATGGTGAACTTTCCATTACCCTCATTGATTGCGATAACCGATTCTGATATAGTGATTTTTTTAACTATTGAATTATTAATAATATCTTCAGGATATAATTCATCAATCGATTTTTTTGCATATTCAGATGCTTTAAGGTTTTGTTTCTTTAAAGAAACCATTTGAGTTGTTAGCTCTTTTTTCATATGTATTGGGAAATCTTTACCATCAAAATTTCGGGTAACTATTTGTTCTATTGTGCCATTATTATCAAAATCGTTTATCCACATTTTCATAGGATTTTCAATAGAAGTTTTATAAGGAACGTTACTACCTTGATTACCAATAACAAAATCTATATCGCCATCATTGTCTAAATCGGCACCTTCGATAACATTCCACATACCATAAAGATTATCTAAATCTGTTGAGAGTTTTGACAATGCTCTACCTGAGTTTTTGTAAACTTTTGGTGTACCCCACTCTGAAACAGTTATAAGATCTTTTTTATTATCACCATCAACATCAGCCCAAACGGCATTGGTAATCATGCCACCATTTTTAAGGTCATAAGCTAAACGTTCAGTAGCGTCGTTAAAAGTGCCATCACCATTATTTTCTAAAAACAAATGTTTAGCATTTATACCATAAGTACCTACGACACTTCTAGAACCTATAAACACATCAATATCCCCATCATTATCAAAATCATAAGGACTTATAACGGATGTATTATTGAATGTGGAAGGTAAAATATGTTTATCCTTGATGAAATTACCTTTGCCATCGTTTAAATATAAACGAGTTTTATATGTTTTTTCCTCACCAATTTGATTACCTCCACTACCAACCATAAGATCCATATCTCCATCACCATCTACATCAAAAAAAGCAGCAGCAGTATCTTCGTAACTTGCATCTGCATCTAATGCCTTTTGAACATATCTGCTAATGATACCATTTCCTTTATGGAAATAAATACTGCCAGTTTGATTTTTAGCTCCTCCAATAAAAATATCTTCATTGCCATCGCCATTTATATCGGCAATTGCTAATGCAGGCCCTTCTTGAGAAAGCATTTTAGAAATAAGCCCTTCGTAATCAAAATCGGAATAATTATTCTCTTTATGAGCAACTAATTGTTTATTAGACAATTCCTTAAGCAGTGTTTTTTTGTTTCCCTTTTTGATAGGATTATACTTTTCTTTGGCATCTGTCTGTTTTAAAGTGAGGAGTTGGTTAGTTTTAACATTGGTTAATTTTTGAGTGCTATCATCAGGCCAAATAATTCTTAATGAATCAATGGTATTAGTATTGCCTAGACCAATTGTCATTACATAATCCATAGACGATTGAAACCCTCTAGAAGGGACAAGTTCTTGAACAACAATATTATTATTATAGTAAAGTTTTACAGAGGTTCCGATTGCAAATTTATTTTTATCAATACCTTCAAAATTTAGTTTTATATAATTGTTATTGGTAATCGTTTCAGCATTATTTCTATATATAAAAGCTTTCATATTTACATTGTTGACTATAAGATCTAAATCACCATCATTATCTAAGTCGCCATAAGCAGCACCATTTGATAAACTTGGTATTTCAAGTCCCCATTTATTAGTTTCGTTACTAAAAGTAATATCATGGTTGTTCTTATATGCGTAATTAGATTGGGGTCTTACAGGCATTTTATTAATAATCGAATCAATAGCTTGTTTATGTCCTGTACGAGCCTCTTGGAGAATTTCGTCTGCAAAAAAATCTACAAAGTCAAGATCGGTAAGGTCATGATTTATGCCATTGGTTATATAGATGTCTCTGAACCCATCATTATCCATATCAAAGAGAAGACCTGCCCAACTCCAATCTGTTTTAGCAACGCCACTAAAATAGGCTACTTCTGAAAAGGTATTATTGCCATTATTAAGCTGAAGTGTATTTTGTATATATTGTTGATAAAAATCTTTGCGTTGCTTTACTTTAAAGATATTATAGCCTTCAAATTCCATAACAGATTTAACGCGTTGGTCGCCTTCTGGTAACATATCTGTTATAAAAATATCTATGTTGCCATCATTATTAATATCAGCCATATCTATTCCCATAGCAGAAAGGGATAAATGCGATGTCCAATTTTCAATATCTTCAGTAAATGTTCCGTCGTGATTGTTTATGTATAAATAGTCACGCTCATAAAAGTCATTAGACACATAGATATCAGGATATAAATCACCATTAATATCACTAATCATCACTCCCAATCCAAACCCAATAAGACTACCATAAATACCTGCTGTTTCACTAACATCAATAAATTTGCCATCATCATTACGTAAAAGCATATCGCCTACACCCTTAAAAATATCAGGCACACCTTCCCAATCTTGTGCTCTTACTTCTCTTTGTTCTGCGTATCCTAAACTACTTACAGGAATGTTACTGTTATTTAAAATATATGCGTCTAAGTCGCCATCTTTATCATAATCAAAAAAGGTAGCATGTGTACTAAATCCTGTTTTAGCTAAATTATATTCTGAAGCTCTTTCGGTAAAAGTGAGATCTCCATTATTAATATATAAATCGTTGTCATGGTTATTACCTTCCATGTTACCAGCATTGCTAACATAAATATCTAAAAGGCCATCATTGTTAATATCTACCATATTTACTCCAGTTGACCAAGGTTTATTACCTGTAACACCTGCCGATTTTGAAATATCTTCAAATTTAAAATCACCTTTATTAAGGTAAAGTTTATTTAAACCCATATTTGCTGTCATATAGATATCAGGAAGACCATCATTATTTATGTCGCCAATAGCTACACCACCACCATTATAAAAATTTCTATATTTAAAAATATTGAAATCTTTTTGGTTTACAACTTCGTTAATAAAATCGATACCAGTTTCTTCGGGAGTTAATAGCGAAAATAATGTTGCTTTATCTTTATTCGTATTTTGCTCTTCTTTAGATTCGCAAGAATAAAATAATGTAGTGCTTATAAGAAATATTACTAAGCGTTTAAATAGCCGAAAATTTATTTTGTCTTTAGTTGTCATTTTTTCTTAAAAAAATTGGAATGTTATTATTTATAGAGATTATGAAGTGCTCTATTTCATTTACTTTTAGTTTTTTAATGTCTCTTGCTTGACCAGAAATATCAAAAGATTGATTGTTTTGTAAAATAAAAAATCCTTTTTGGTCATTGAGAAGCAAAATGCCGTGAAAAGCATCTAATCTTCCAAGTTGTGTACTTATTTGATAATCGTTTCCTGCAATTAAAATATCTATATAACCATCATCATTAAAATCGCTTAAGCTTAAAGTTTTAATTGAAGAAGTTTGTGCTAAAAATGGCAATTTTCTCATATTGAAAGTTCCATTTCCTGTATTTTCAAAATAACAGCTTGCTAATTCATAAACTTGTTTTTTATAAGCACTTTTTATTTTATCAGCATTAAAAATATCTGAAAAATTAGCCTTTGCAAATTCGCTATATGAAAGGAATTTTTTATTTAAAACTGGTAACTGTTTTGTTAGTTCATCTTTTGAAGAAAGCACAGTTTCTTTACCTTGAACATAATACGTTACAATTTGTTCTACACTACCATTATCATCAAAATCGTTTCTATACAATTGTAAAGGTTCTTTTATTGATGCTTTTAAACGTGTATTTAATCCCCAATTGCCAGCAACAAAATCAACGTCACCATCATTATCAAAGTCTTTGGCTTTTATTGTATTCCACCAACCGTTAGTATTTAACAAATTGTTGTTTTCTTGTAATTTGAATTGTTTTCCGTCATTAATAAATATTGAAATAGGCATCCAATGACCTACAGCTATTATATCAGGAATCTTATCATCATTTAAATCTACAATCTCAATATCTTCAATTAGACCAATACTTGAAAATTCGGGTGCATTAGTTGTACTTATATCTTTAAAATTTCCTTTCCCATCATTTTCAAAAAGATAATTCTTTGCCGATTTTCCAAATTGCTGAGGTAATGCATTTGCACCTATTACAATGTCTAGATCTCCATCAGTATCAAAATCAAACGCTTTAACTACTGATGCATTGATTTCAAAGCCATTAAAAGTATTACTTAATGAAAATAATCCATTGTCATTGAGGTACAATCTTGGTTCTAATGCCACTCCTGATTTAAATTCATTGCCGCCTGAAACAACAAGAAGATCTTGGTCTCCATCATTATCAGCATCAAAGAAAAGATTGTCTGTGTCTTCATTAATTTTGTCTTCTTCAAAAGACTCCTGAAGAGATATTGAAAAACTTCCATTTTTATTTTGGATAAACAAGGCACCTAATTGTCTTTTAGCACCTCCAATATACACATCGTCTAAACCATCGCCATTAATATCTGCTATAGCTATTTTTGGCCCTTCATGTCCTTTTGTGTAAGGTATTAAAGGTTCTCTATTGTATTCATAAGATGGAAGTTCTTGATGCTTAAATTTAATTAGTGAATCAATATTCTTTAAAAAGCCTTTATGTTGTTGTTGTCTTGAATAAAAATTACCTGTGGCATCAATATAATTTAGAATTATTGAAGAGTTGGGTTTAATGTTTTTCAGTGTTTGATATTTTCCTCCAGACCATATTACAGTAATTGAGTCAGCTAAAACACGCTTTCCAATGCCAATAGTTAACTCTGGTGCAACGGCTGATAAGTACCCTCTTGATAAAAAGTTCTCGTTAATTATACTTATGGAATCTAAGTAAACAATTACTTTGGCTCCTATTCCAAATCTATTTTTTGGAGACCCATTAAATTTAATTTTTAAGAAATTATTTTTAGTGTTAGATTCTGATTTGTTTTCAATCACAAAGGCATTATCATTTACATTATTTACCACAATATCTAAATCACCATCATTGTCTAAATCTGCATAAACAGCACCATTACTAAATGATGGTAAATTCTTAAACCATTGATTGGTGAGATTTGAAAAGGTGAGATTGGTATTGTTTTTGAAAAAATAATTGGACACTTTTTTTTCTGGCAACTCTTTTGTAAAAGCTAAATCTTCTTGACTCATTCCTTTATTAATTTGCTTCTGAATTTTATCATTAGCAATGTAACTTATAAAGTCCATATCATTAGTCGCTCCTTTTATTCCATTAGTAATAAAAACATCCTTAAAGCCATCATTATCTAAATCAACAATAAGTGGTGCCCAAGACCAATCTGTAGCTGCAATACCCGAAGCATAAGCAATCTCAGAAAAAGAAGAATTTCCAAGATTTAAGTGCAGCGTATTTTGCATGTATTGTGGTTGATACCCTTTCTTTAAGTATTGATTATAAATTTGATTATTAAACTCTAAACCAGAAGTTTTGTACATTTCAATATTGTCAGGTAGCATATCTAAAGAAACGATATCCGTAAAACCATCATTATTTAAATCTGCAATATCGTTTCCCATTGAGTAATGCGTAGTATGACCCAACTTAGTTTCATTGTTTGAAATAATTTCTTTAAAGGTTCCGTCTTTTTTATTTATATATAAATAATCATTTTCAAAAAAATCATTTCCAATATAAATATCCGGATAACCATCATTATTAACATCGCTAATAGACATACCTAAGCCATAGCCTATCTTTCCTTGAAAGATTCCCGCTTTTTTGGACATGTCAATAAATTTTCCATCTTCATTTTTAAAAAGCTTATCGCCAGAGAGACTATCTATTTGATATCTTTGATTCCCATTTCCATAAGTTCTATTAGGGAAAACTGAATGGTTTAACAAAAACATATCTAAGTCTCCATCAAGGTCATAATCAAAGAAAGAGGCTTGTGTACTAAAGCTTACTATATCTAAATTATATACATCAGCATTTTCAGAAAATCTTGGATAGCCCTCTTTTGTAACTCCTTGATTAATGTAAAGTAAATTTTCCCCTTTTATATTTTGATAATTACCAACTTTACAGATATAAATATCTAGCAATCCATCATTATTAATATCAACAAGAGTTACACCTGTAGTCCAGCCACTAGAATTATCTATGTTAGTTTTTTGGGTGATATCTTCAAACTTAAAATTCCCTTTATTTAAATATAGTCTATCCTGTACTTGATTTCCTGTAAAATAAAGATCGATTAAACCATCATTATTAAAATCTCCTGAGGCTATTCCGGCGCCATTGTAGTAATATAAATAAGTTAAAATATTTAATGATGGTGTAGGAGATAATTTGTTGCTAAATTGGATTCCAGTATTATTTTTTAATTCAAATAATGTATTATCATTACAGGAACTTAATAAAAAAAAAAACGAAAGAATATAAAACATTTTAAGTTGTTTTATGATATCTATTATTTCCATTAATTTAGCAAAAGTTTATATGATGATTTTAAATTATTAATTAAAAAAAGCTAACTTTAAAAGTTAGCTTTTTTTAATCTATAACTAATTAATAAATATGTTTAATTATATAAATATGTTTTATCAATG
>JAADHG010000248.1 GCA_013151975.1 Chlorobiota bacterium
TATTGTAAGAATATAGTAGAAGGTTTTGATTAATTCAGAGCCTTTTTTCATGCTTCTGATGTTTTGGATTTTTTATGTAAAAAACTAGCCCAAAGAATCAATATCATTCCAAAAGTAACAGACATATCTGCTACATTAAAAATACCTGTTCTAAAAACGCCTCCTAAATCTATATGAAAAAAATCAATTACTTTACGATAGACTATTCTGTCAAATATATTAGCAATACCACCACCAATGATACATGAAAACCCAATGAGCGAAAGTTTATCCATATTTTTTTCTCTAAATAGGTAACGTATCACAAACCCTAGAACAATTACGGGTAAAACAAGCAACACAATAATCTTCACAGTATCATTTAAATCACTTCCCATACCAAGAAAAGCTCCTTCGTTTTCAACATTATGTAATGTGAAATAGTCGCCAATAATTTCGGTTTGACTTTTTGCAACAACATAAGTTCTTACCAGAACTTTTGAGATTTGGTCAAGTGCAATATTGACAATAATTAAAACAATAATAAATGCCGAACGAGAGAGTTTCATTTATGCTTCAGTTTCAAAAGTTGCAGAAGCAGTTTGCGCTTCTCTATGTATTTTTCGTACCAATCCTTGTAACACTTTTCCAGGACCAACTTCGGTAAAATGAGTTGCACCATCTGCAATCATTTGTTGTACAGATTGAGACCAACGTACAGGAGCGGTTAATTGTGAAATTAAATTTGTTTTAATAGCAGTCTCATTGGTTACCGCATTGGCAGTTACGTTTTGATAAATAGGACAATTGGGTTTGCTAAACGGAGTATTTTCAATGGCGTTTGCCAGTTCTTCACGTGCAGGCTCCATTAATGGCGAATGGAATGCTCCACCAACAGGCAATACTAAAGCTCTACGAGCACCTTCAATTTTTAAGGCTTCACAAGCCTCTTATTTATGGCTTCAATTTCTCCAGAAATCACTAATTGCCCAGGACAATTATAATTTGCAGCAACTACAATACCATCGGTTAAAGCACATATTTTTTCAACAATATCATCATCCAGACCTAAAACAGCAGCCATAGTACTTGGTTGTATTTCACAAGCTTTTTGCATGGCCAAAGCACGTTGTGACACCAATTTTAATCCGTCTTCAAAATTTAGCGACCCATTTGCAACTAAGGCCGAAAATTCACCAAGTGAATGTCCTGCTACCATATCTGGTTGAAAACGATTGCCTAGAATTTTAGCAAGAATAACAGAGTGTAAAAAAATAGCGGGTTGTGTTACTTTGGTTTCTTTAAGGTCTTCAGCGGAGCCTTCAAACATAATATCTGTAATGTGGAAACCAAGAATATCATTTGCGTTTTCAAACAGTTCTTGAGCCAAAGGAGATTTCTCATAAAGATCTAAACCCATTCCTGAAAATTGAGCGCCTTGCCCCGGAAAAATATATGCGTTCATGTAGTTTTAATTTTGTGAGGCAAAAATAAGAATAATAATGTTATACTTAATTAGCATAAAAATTATTCAACCGCATTACCATTTACAACTGTTTTTAAGATTTTAATATCCTGTATTTGGTGAATAGGAGCTATTAAAGGATTCTTGTCTAAAATTACAAAATCGGCATACTTCCCTTTTTTTAAAGAGCCTATTTTATCTTCCATATGGATTTGCCATGCTGCATTTATGGTCATTGCTTTTAGGGCATTTAACGTAGATATTTTTTGATTAAAGCCTAAGGTATCTCCTTCTTTAGTTTGTCTTTCAACCGCAGTTTGTATAAGTCGTAACGGATTACTTTCAAACATGGGCTGGTCGGCATGTAAAGAAAACTTAATGCCTTTGTTTTGAGCAGATAAAAGCGGTAATATTTTATTAGCGCGTTGGTCTCCAATAATATTTTCTTTTAAAGCTTTTCCATAAAAGTATAAATGATTGATATGAAAACTTGGTGTAATATGTAGCGCTTTCATTGTAGTTAAACTCGAATCTGAAAGCAAGAGGCAATGTTCTATTCTGTGTCTTCCGTTTTTAGTATCTAAGGTTTTATTTACCTCACTAAAAGCTTCAAGTACGTTTTTATTAGCAATATCACCTTGTGTATGAATAGCAATTTGCCAACCTTTTCTATGATAGTCTTTAATAAACTGAATGAGATTCTCTTTCTTAATTAATGGTTGACCTCTAGAACCTTCAGGGATATGTAATTTATTTTGATTGAACTCAGAAATCATATACGGTTCTTCTATATACATTGATCCTGTATAGGGAGAGCCATCATACCAATGTTTTATGCCTATAATATTGTAAAAATCGTTATTTTGATTTTTTTCTTTAGGGAGTAAAAAAGCTCTATCATATCGTATATAAATAAAATGTCTTGGGTTTTGAGTTCTCTTTGGAAGCATCCCAAATGTTGCTAAAACCTGATTGATAAATGAGGGTTTATTGTTTGATAAGTGCTCGTATAATCGTAATGGTTTTGCATCATTGATGGTTAATCCTGCAGAGACAATAGTAGTATTGCCATTTTTAGCATAGTTTTTCAAAACGCTTGCCGTAGAATTAACAAGCTTTTTAGAAGAAAGAGCTCCTTTTTTTAGCTGGTCTAAAAAGGGAGCAAATGCTTTCTGCTCAGCAATTAATCCTGTTAAGTTACCATTAGCATCTTTTTCGTAGTAACTCGATTTTGAAGGATTCTTAGACTCTTTAGTAATACCTGTTAATTCAAACGCTTTTGAATTGGCCCAATAAGTATGTAAACTTTGAGAAATAATAACCAATGGATTATTCGGTGCTATTTTGTCTAAGAAGGCCATATTTGGCGCTATTAAATCTTCAGTTAAAATAGGGTCTAATCCTTTACATACGACCCAATCTCCAGTTTTTTTATCGTTTATACTTTTCTTTAAATGATTCCAAACAGCTTCATTTGTTTTATGGGTAAATCCTGATAAATCTACCATGCTTTCTAAAAAGGCCGATAATGCAACATGTGTATGACTGTCAATAAAACCAGGTAAAATGGTAGCGCCTTTTAAATCAACACTAAGTATGTTGTCGGTTTTTAATTTGTTTATTTTAGCATTTGTGCCAAGAGCAGTAATAATTCCGTCTTTAACAAGCATTGCTTGTGCTAGAGGTAACTGTTCATCTAATGTGATAATTGTAGCATTAAAGTAAATAGTGTCTTTTGTTTTTTTAAAATCTTTAGAGATATAGAAGTAACCTACTAAACCTAAGCCTAAAAAGGCAAACAATATTAAAAGTTTACGTTTCATTTATATTCTTTTATAAGTTATAAATGAAAAAGAATATTTGTGCTCATTATCTTTTTTATGAAACCTATTACTGGTTTCTTTCCAAATAGAAGTGTCTATTTCTGGAAAAAAAGTATCAGCATCAAAAGTTTCATGAACGCGGGTAAGTTCAATTTTATTAGCTAAAGCCATTGCCTGTTTATAGATTTCGCCACCACCAATAACAAAGGGTTGCACATCTTTTCTTGAGTATGTAATAGCTTCTTCAAGAGAGTTAACCACTATAACATCATTGGGAACTTGATAGTCCTTTTGTCTAGTAATGACCACATGAATTCTGTTAGGTAAAGGTTTTGGAAAACTTTCAAAAGTTTTACGTCCCATTATAATATGATGACCATTAGTTAGGGTTTTAAAACGTTTTAGATCATCGCTTAAATGCCAAATTAATGCATTGTCTTTACCAATAGCATTGTTTTCTCCAGCGGCTACAATAATGGTTAATTCATTTGCTTTTTTTGGGTTGCTTAGGATTTCATTATATACTTCACTCTGTGCAACAAGCGTTTCTTCTTTTACAAATTTTTCTTTTAGTTTACCTATACGTTGCTGTTGCTGTGCTACTAATTTATCAAGTTGATTCTTTTCCCAGTCTTTCCCCAAAAATTTATGGGTAATAAACACATTAAAGACATGATATAGAAGTATAAATAACCACGCTAAAATTGCAAAGACAAACCAATCAATTTCAAAAATTTTAAAGTCTTTTCCAATACCTAAAATAATATTGGCAAGAATGAAAAAGAGCGAGCCTATAAGGAAGATTACAAAATGCGTGTATAAGCGTTTTTTTTGTTTAATACGTCTTTGTGCATTTTGAATTAACTCTAATTGCTCAGCATCAATTTGTGATATGTTTTTCTTTTTTCCGAACATAAAATTAATTTAAACAGCAACAACTCCTTTAATATGTGGATGCGGATTATAATCTACTAAAGTAAAGTCTTCAAATGTAAAAGCAAAAATATCTTTTATCTCTGGATTCAGTATCATTTTTGGTAATGGTCTAATATCACGAGAGCATTGTAATTCTAATTGGTCATAATGGTTGCTATAAATATGTGCATCTCCAAATGTGTGAATAAATTCGCCTGCTTCGTAACCACAAACTTGAGCCATCATCATTGTAAATAAGGCATAGGATGCAATATTAAAAGGTACACCAAGAAAAATATCGGCACTACGCTGATATAGTTGACAAGACAATTTACCATCGGCTACATAAAACTGAAAAAAGGCATGACAAGGAGGTAGAGCTGCTTTCCCGTTGGCTACATTTTCACTAAACGAAACAGAAGTGTCTGGTAATACAGAAGGATTCCAAGCAGAGACCAGCATACGTCTACTATTTGGGTTTACTTTTAAGGTGTCAATAATGTCTTTTATTTGGTCAATACCGTCACTATTCCAGTCTCGCCATTGGTGTCCGTAAACAGGTCCAAGATTACCGTTTTCATCTGCCCAATCATTCCAAATACGTACGCCATTTTCTGTTAAATAGTTAATATTAGTATCGCCTTTTAAAAACCAAAGAAGCTCATAAACAATAGATTTTAAGTGTAGTTTTTTTGTGGTTACCATTGGGAAACCTTTACTCAAATCAAACCGCATTTGGTATCCAAAAACACTTTTAGTTCCTGTTCCTGTACGATCTCCTTTTTCGTTTCCATTTTCTAAAACGTGTTTAACTAAATTTAAATATTGCTTCATAATGCATTTCCCAGAAAGAGGGAATCTATATAATATTAATAAAATTACTCAAAAAAGTGTCATTCTAAACAAAAGGAAGAATCTATTAGTCGATAAGAGATATTTCACGATGTTTAATATGACAATAGTACGATTGCTAAAATAAAAAAAGCCTCAAACATAAAAGAATGAAGCCCTAATTTATATTAAAAGTTATTAACTTAAAAGAGTATTTAAAAAAATTAATGTGATACTTCTTTAATCGTATCTGGATTATGTTTGTACTTAAAAATTAAGGCAAAAAGAACTCCAAGCAATATTGCATAGCCTGCAAATGCCATCCAAATGCTAAACCAATCTCTTCCAGCTTCAGTAGTAAAGTGTTGTACAACATAACCACTACCAATTCCTCCTAACATGGCACCCACACCATTAGTTAATAGCACAAATAATCCTTGCGCACTTCCTCTGTATTTGCTATCAGTTTCTGTTTCAATAAATAAAGAACCAGAGATATTAAAGAAGTCGAAAGCAGCACCATAAACTACCATAGACATAATTAGATAGCCAACACCAATACCTTCTGGAGATCCAATACCAAATAAGCCAAAGCGTAAAAACCAAGCAATCATGCTCATTATCATTACGGTTTTTATACCGAACCGTTTTAAGAAAAAGGGAATGGTTAAGATGAATAAGGTTTCAGAAACTTGTGATAATGCTATAAATGTATTAGAATTTGTTACTACAAAAGAGTCTGGGAAATCTGTAGTGAAGCTGCGCATAAACTCTGAAGCCCAAGCATTCGATATCTGTAATACGACGCCTAATAAAGTGGCAAAAATAAAAAATACTGCCATTTTATACTCTTTAAATAAAGCAAAAGCATCTAATCCTAGACGTTCTGCAAAAGACTTGTTTTTAGATTTTGAAAGCGGCACATTTGGTAGAGTAAACGAATAGATGCCCATTATTAAAGAAATAACCATGGCAAAGTAAAATTGCATATTGTTTTGCGCCCATCCAAAAGTGCCTACAGCTACTTCGGCAACAATAAAACCAATAGTTCCCCAAACGCGTATTTTTGGAAACTCTTTTATGACATCAAACTTATTTTCGGTTAAAATACTATATGAAACTGTATTTGCTAAACCCAAAGTTGGCATATAAACGGTTAAATAACCTAGCATCATCCAAAAGAACGTATCATAATCGTGAGTTTGTGCTAAAAAAAACATAAACCCTGCTCCGATGATATGTAATAGACCTAATAGTTTTTGTGCATTTAAATATTTATCAGCAATGATGCCGACAATACCTGGCATGACTAATGAGGCTATGCCTAATGTTGTGAAAATTTTACCAATTTGTATGCCTTCAAAATGTAGTTGTCCTCCTAAATAACCTCCTAATGATATTAACCATGCTCCAAATACAAAAAGTTCAAAAAAGTTTAAAATAGTTAATCGTAACTTTATTTTCATAATTGTTTTTTGGATTTAAATTTGTGGTTATCTTCTGGATATTTCATCCCTTATTCTGGCCGCAGTTTCGTAGTCTTCATTAGCGACAGCTTTTTCTAGCAATTTATTAAGTTGGTCAAGGGTTTTACCTTTATAGTTGTCTTGAGGTGTTGAGGTTTCAATTTCTTCAGCCAATACTTCATCCATCAAAATATTATCCCCTTGATGCTCCTCATCTCTCTTTGGATTTACTTTAAGATAAATTCCTGCTTTGTCTAAAATGTTTTTGTAAGTAAAAATAGGTGCTTTAAAACGCAATGCTAGAGCTATGGCGTCACTTGTACGTGCATCAATAATTTCTTCAATTTTATCACGTTCACAAATTAAACTCGAATAGAAAACACCATCAACCAATTTGTGTATAATAACCTGCTTAACTACAATATCAAATCTATCGGAAAAGTTTTTAAATAAATCGTGTGTTAGAGGTCTTGGCGGTTTGATTTCTTTTTCCAACGCAATGGCAATCGACTGTGCTTCAAATGCACCAATAACAATGGGAAGTTTCCGGTCGCCGTCTACTTCGCTTAATATGAGCGCATACGCACCATTTTGCGTTTGACTATAAGAAATACCTTTTATGTTAAGACGAACTAAACTCATACCTTTTAAAACACAAATAACTGTTTAAATTAGGACTTTACCAACTCACTAAGGCATATTTAAGATGAATATACCACAAACTTCGCTAAAAGGTGATAAAAAATAAAAAGGTATAATATTCTCTATTGCGTAATTTTAACCAACCTTTTATAAATACAAGTTAAAAAAAATTATGCGTTTTGAGCTTTAAATTCTTTTAATTTTTCAATGAGTTGTGGCACCACTTCAAAAGCATCTCCAACTACACCGTAGTCTGCAGCTTTAAAGAAAGGTGCTTCCGGATCTGTGTTAATAACAACTTTAACCTTAGAAGCATTAATTCCTGCTAAATG
>JAADHG010000124.1 GCA_013151975.1 Chlorobiota bacterium
TTTCTGGAAGCGGGTCTTGGTGCTCATCAATAGCGATAGCACCAACAGGAGCGTAGGTAAAATTAAAGGAGTGGTTAAACTCAGCAGCAATAGCATTCAACACTTTTACAGCTTGCTCTGTGACTTCCGGACCTATACCATCACCTGGTAAAACAGCAATGTTTAATTTCATGTGTATATATTTATTGTTTTTTAATGGTCACATGCAGTTCGCCAATAATCATTTCCTTGAGTGAAAAACATTTTAGCATGCTCGTTTCATTTTTTAATATTGTTTTTGAGCTTCAAAAGCTTCAATAGTTTCTTTTTTACTTAATAAATAGTCAATATCATCATAGCCATGTATCATACACGTTTTTTTATACGCATCAATTTCAAATTGTTCTGATAATTCGGTAGTGTTTACTGAAATAATTTGCGCTTCTAGATTTACCTGAATTTGTGTTTCAGGATGCGTTTCAATGGCATTAAATAGCATTAAATAACAGCTTTAAAAATTCCTTGGAAACTTGAACAGGAAGCAGTCCATTATTTAAGGCATTGCCTTTAAAAATATCTGCGAAAAAACTGGATACAATTACCTTGAAACCATAACCAGCCAAAGCCCAAGCAGCATGTTCACGACTGGAACCACAACCAAAATTATCGCCTGCAACCAAAATACTTCCGGAATATATAGGATTATTTAATGTGAAATTAGCATTTGCATTTCCATGCTCATCAAACCGCCAATCTCTAAATACGTTATCGCCAAATCCTTGTTTGTCTGTTGCTTTTAAAAATCGTGCAGGAATTATTTGATCGGTGTCTACATTCTCAATAGGTAACGGAATGGCTCTTGATGTTAATGTTGTAAATTTTTCCATTTAATTATACAAGCTCTAATTGTTCTACTGTTACATCTATTATTTTGCCTGCCACAGCTGTGGCAGCGGCTACCAAAGGACTTGCTAAAATGGTTCTAGAACCTTGCCCTTGGCGTCCTTCAAAGTTTCTATTGGAGGTTGACACGCAATATTCACCTTGCGGAATCTTATCATCGTTCATTGCCAAACACGCCGAACACCCTGGTTGTCGTAATTCAAAACCAGCTTCATCAAAAATGGTTTTTAATCCTTCTTCAATAATTTGAGCTTCTACTTGTTTGCTTCCCGGAACTAACCAAGCGGTAACCCTATCGGCTTTTTGTTTGCCTTTAATATAATTAGCAGCTACTCTAAAATCTTCAATTCTGGAATTGGTACAGCTTCCTATAAACACATAATTAATGGGTTTGTTAATTAACGATTCACCAGCTTCAAAATTCATGTATGCTAATGATTTTTTGAATGATGAATTATCTTCAATAGGAATATTCTCAGAAATTTTAATTCCCATTCCAGGATTGGTGCCATAAGTTACCATAGGTGCAATATCTTCGGCATCAAAAGTATATTCCTTGTCAAAGATGGCATCAGCATCCGTTGGAAGTGTTTTCCAATAGGTAACTTTTTTATCAAAAGCTTCTCCTTGTGGCGCAAATTCTTTTCCTTTTACATAAGCAAAAGTGGTTTCATCTGGTGCAATCATACCACCGCGTGCTCCCATTTCAATACTCATATTACAAACGGTCATACGCCCTTCCATAGACATATTTTTAAAGACATCTCCAGCATATTCGCAGAAATACCCAGTGCCTGCATTAGTGCCTAGTTTTGAAATAATATAAAGAATTACATCTTTAGGAAGCACACCCTTTTTTAAGGTGCCATTAACGGTAACACGTAAACTTTTAGGTTTAGTTAGTAATAAACATTGACTAGCAAAAACCTGAGCAACCTGACTTGTGCCAATACCAAAAGCTATAGCTCCAAAAGCACCATGAGTTGAGGTGTGACTGTCTCCACAAACCATAGTCATTCCTGGTTGCGTGATGCCCAGTTCAGGAGCCATAACATGAACAATACCATTGTATTTGTGTCCTAATTGGTAAAGGGTAATAGCATTCTTTTTACAATTTTTAGAAAGTTGTTCTAGTTGATGTCTAGAGCGTTTATCTGCAATTGGTAAATGTTGATTGAGTGTTGGTGTGTTATGATCGGCAGTCGCTACAATTTGATTGGGCCTGAAAACAGGAATGCCACGATCTTCTAATTCATTAAAGGCCTGCGGACTTGTAACTTCATGTATTAAATGTTTATCGATATATAAAACTTGTGGTCCATCTGTAACAGTATCGACCACATGAGCATCCCAAACTTTATCAAATAATGTTTTTCCCATTATGCGCTAATAATTTGGTTATAGACTTTACTGGTTTCAATAATTTGATGAATATCGGTATCATTTATTTCTTTCTTTTTATCGGCAAAATTTAAAAAGTTAATATAAACTTCGTCCAATTGAAGTTTTGTTAATTCATAACCTACATTTTTTGCTCTGTAAGCTAAAGCTGCACGACCACTTCTTGCTGTAAGCACAATAGCCGATTCGGTAACGCCAACATCTTTTGGGTCGATAATCTCGTAAGTTTCACGATGTTTAATCACACCATCTTGATGAATCCCTGAGCTATGTGCAAAAGCATTAGCACCAACAATGGCTTTATTGGGTTGGGTATATATTCCCATATGGTCAGACACTAACTGACTGATGCCATAAAGCATAGACGTTTCAATATTTGTATCTAGATTTAAGTATGGATGTTGTTTTAATATCATGACCACTTCTTCTAAAGCGGTGTTTCCAGCGCGTTCTCCAATACCATTTATAGTACATTCAATTTGGCGAGCACCATTAATTACACCTTCAATAGAATTGGCAGTAGCTAAACCCAAATCGTTATGACAATGGCAAGACAAAATTGCATTTTCAATACCTTTTACATGCTCTTTAAGGTATTTGATTTTCGCACCGTATTCATGAGGTAAACAGTAGCCTGTTGTATCAGGAATATTCAATACAGTAGCTCCGGCTTTAATAGCAACTTCGCAAACTCTTGCTAAATATTCGTTATCTGTTCGACCAGCATCTTCGGCATAAAATTCCACATCCTCAACAAACGATTTGGCATATTTAACAGCAGCAAAAGCGCGTTCTAAAATGTCTTCCTGTGTAGTTTTAAATTTGAATTTTATATGAGAATCAGAAGTCCCAATACCTGTGTGAATTCTTGGTTTTTTGGCATATTGAAGTGCTTCAGCAGCAATTTTAATATCGTTTTGTACGGATCTTGTCAATCCACAAACCGTAGCGTTTTTTACAATTTTTGAAATTTCCTGAACCGATTTAAAGTCTCCTGGACTTGAGACTGGAAAACCAGCTTCAATAATATCAACACCAAGATTATCTAGCTGTTTAGCAATAATTAATTTTTGCTCAGTATTTAATTTGCAGCCAGGAACTTGCTCGCCATCGCGAAGGGTTGTGTCAAAAATTTGTACGTTTGAATTAGCCATTTATTAAAATAATTTTCTTAATGTTATACGAATTTATATTTTGGTTTACTCAAAAGAATGCTCATCATTAAAGTTTTACGATGTTTAACTAGTTTAGTAAGGTGTTAAATAGTTGATAAACAAGAGCATAGTGCTAATTACCACATTATGACTAAGGATCAAAAAGATAATTTATTTGTATTAGTAAAGTCGCTGTCAAAGTCCGAAAAGAGACAGTTTAAACTTTATGTTGGGCGATTGGGTGTTAATGAAGATTCAAAGTTTTTGATGCTTTTTAATATTCTTGAGAAGTTACCCAACTATGATGAAGCTACTATTTTAAGGAATGGTATTGTAAAAAAACAGCAATTATCAAATTTAAAAGCACATTTATATAAGCAAATTTTAATTAGCTTAAGACTTAACCCATCCCATCAAAATCTTAGAATTCAAATTAGAGAGCAGCTAGATTTTGCTACTATTTTATATCATAAAGGCTTATATAAGCAGAGTTTAAAAATTCTTGATAAAGCAAAGACTCTAGCCATAGCTAATGAAGAAAAAAATATAGCCTACGAGATTATTGAATTGGAAAAAATTATAGAATCTCAGTATATTACTAGAAGTATAAGTAACAGAGCAGATGAGCTTACAATTCAGGCAAAGGAGTTGAACAGGCAAAATTTGTTGGCAAGTAAACTGTCAAATTTATCACTTCAATTGTATGGGTTGTTCTTAAAGACAGGGTATGTAAAAAATGATGAAGAATATAAACGAGTTACTAAATATTTTAATGATAGACTCCCAAAATATGATATTAACGAATTAGGATTCAGAGAAAAATTGTGGCTCTATAAATCGTATTTATGGTATAGTTTCTTAATTCAAGATTTTTTGTCTTGTTATAAATATTCAAAAAAATGGGTGGATTTGTTTTACGCTAATCAGGATATGATAAAACTCAATCCTGTGTTTTTTTTAAGAGGAAATCAATATTTATTGGAAGCATTATTTTTTGTAAGACATCATGATAAATTTAAAAGGGCACTATCTGATTTTGAATCTATCACTCAAGAAAAATGGTTTCCAAAAGATGATAATGTTGAGAGTTTAACATTTTTATATATCTACACCAATAAATTTAATTTGCATTTCATGGAAGGCACTTTTTATGAAGGGTTGCCTTTGGTAAAAGAAGTTTTAGAAGGTATTAAAAAGCATGAAACCAGAATAGATGCTCATCACATTATGGTATTTTATTACAAGATTGCGAGTTTATATTTTGGTATTGGAGAGAACAAAAAGGCGATTGAATTTTTAGATAAAATCATCAGTAACAAATCATTGCAAATGCGAGAAGACTTGTTGTGTTTTTCCCGAATATTAAATTTGGTGGCACATTACGAAGCTGGATTAGATTATAATTTAGACGCACTTATTAGAAGCACTTATAAGTTTTTAATAAAAATGGAGGATTTATATGAAGTGCAAAAAGAGATGATTAAATTTTTAAGAGGTCTTGGTGATATTTATCCACATGAAATAAAGAAGGAATTCATAAAATTACTTGAAAAATTTAAGGAATTTGAAAATCATCCTTATGAAAAACGAGCATTTTTGTATTTAGATGTTATCTCGTGGTTAGAAAGTAAAATAGAAAATAAATCGGTAAATCTAATTATTAGAGAAAAATTTCAACTTCAAAACTCTAAAAAATAAAAAATATAGAAAAAAATTTGGTTATTAAATTTTTATGACTGAATATTTGCACTCACAAAGTTCAAAAACTTATTGAAATGTTATCAAGAAAGGTGGAGGGATTAGACCCTGAGAAGCCTTAGCAACCCTTTATTCGTAAAGAAGGTGCTAAATTCTACTTTATACTAAACGTATTTTAGTATTTAAAGATAGATAACCAAACACAATTGCTTTCTGTAATTGGTATAAATTTCTTATAACATTTTTTTATTTAATACATCAGTAAATGATGTATTTGGCTTTTTAGATTAATGTTATTTTGAAGGAGAGTTTATTACATACAAACATTACTAACTATATTACAGGTAGTGGTGCTCACTATCCCCAAATTAAGCTGAGTTATCAACTATTCGGTAAACCATTGGGAACTGCTCCAGTAGTATTGGTAAATCACGCATTAACAGGAAATAGCAATGTTGCCGGTAAAACAGGTTGGTGGCGAGAACTTATTGGAAACAAAAAAGTAATTGATACAACTAGTTTTACGGTATTGGCTTTTAATATTCCAGGAAATGGATTTGATGGCTTTGTAATTGAAAATCATAAAGATTTTGTAGCAAGAGACATTGCAAAACTATTCTTGCTAGGAATAAAACAATTACAAATACATAAACTTTTTGCTATTATTGGAGGATCTCTAGGTGGCGGTATTGCTTGGGAAATGGCAGTATTAAATCCAAATATTACAGAACACTTAATTCCTGTGGCCACCGATTGGAAATCTACCGATTGGCTCATTGCTAATTGCCAGATACAAGAACAGTTTTTATTGAATTCTAACAATCCGGTACATGATGCAAGAATGCATGCCATGTTATGTTACAGAACACCAGAATCTTTTAAAGCTCGTTTTCACCGGTCTAAAAATGAAGATTTAAAAATCTTTAATGTAGAGAGTTGGTTGCTGCATCATGGTAATAAATTGCAAGAGCGTTTTCAGTTGTCAGCTTATAAATTAATGAATCAATTGCTTAAGACTATCGATGTTACAAGAGATAAGGCGAACGATTCAAATGTGTTGGATAATATTAAAGCCAATATACATATTGTTGGAGTAGATTCTGATATGTTTTTTACTGCTGAAGAAAATAGAGAAACACATAAAAAATTAGCATTAACGCATCCTAATGTAACCTATAATGAGATAAACTCTGTACATGGTCATGATGCATTTTTAATAGAATACGAACAGTTAGAAACTATAGTTGAAGGCATTTTTAAGCCTGATTCAAAACAAAAAAAGATGAAAGTATTAAAGTTTGGAGGGAAATCCTTAGCAAATGGTAAGGGCTTGGATAAAGTCATTTCCATTATTGAGGATAAAGTTAATGAAGGCGAAAAAATTACTGTTGTTGTTTCCGCTAGAGGAGAAGCAACTAATGAGCTCGAAGCAATATTAAAAAAAGCAGTAAAAAAAGAATCGTATCAAGAACAGTTAGAAGCGTTTAAAAATTATCAAAAAGAAGTAACAGATAAAGTAGACTTTACGGATGAGTTTTCAACTTTGGATAAGTTGTTTGAAGGTATAAATTTGTTAGGAGATTATAGTAAGAAGACCAAAGATGAGGTTTTGGCTCAGGGTGAATTACTATCTGTTAAAGTAATCTCTAGTTTGTTAAACGAGCGCAACATTAAAGCAAATCCAACAGATGCAAGAGCACTAATAAAAACAGATGAAAACTTTGGTGATGCACAGCCACTGTTAAAATTATCGAGAGAAAATGTGTTGCGGCATTTTAAAATCTATAATGGTGAAACAGTGAATGTGGTTACAGGTTTTATTGCTTCAAATACGAAATGAAACCACAACTTTAGGTAGAAACGGAAGTAACTATACAGCGTCACTATTAGCTAACTATTTAGATGCCGAAGAATTGCAAAATTATACACATGTTAATGGTATTTATACTGCTAACCCCGATTTAGTACCAGATGCTAAAAAAATTGAAGAATTATCGTTTAGTGAAGCCAACGAACTAGCAAATTTTGGAACAACTGTATTACATGCCAAAACTATTATTCCGCTTTTAGAAAAAAATATTGCGTTACGTATTCTAAATACGTTTAATACAGATGATAAAGGCACGTTAATAACAGCGAGAACAACTTCTAAAGGCATAAAGTCCTTGTCCGTTTTAGAAAATGTGGCGTTAGTAAACTTTGAAGGTCGTGGGTTACTACGTAAGGTAGGCGTTGATGCAAGGATTTTTAGAGCCTTGAGTAATCATAATATTAGTGTTAGTATCATTTCTCAAGGCTCATCCGAAAGAGGTATCGGATTAATAATAGATGCCGACAAAGCGGCACAAGCTGTGATTGCATTAGAGCGTGAATTTGAAAATGATTTTTATTCTAAAGACGTCAACAATATTGAAATTATAGACGATGTTTCGGTAATATCAATCATTGGACAAGACTTAAGTACATTTCATAAACCGTTTAATACACTTATAAAAAATCAAATAGTACCCTTATTATTTAATAATACAGTAAGTGGTAAAAATATAAGCCTTGTTGTAAAGAAGAAGGAATTACACAAGGCAATTAATGTCATTCATGGTGAGATTTTCGGTATTTCTAAAAAGATAAACATTGCTGTTTTTGGTCATGGTTTGGTAGGAGGTGCTTTAATAGACCAAATTGTGTCTTCAACCAATGAGATTGAAAAACGAAAGGGCGTAAAGCTTAATATTTTTGCCATTGCAAATTCTAAGCGTGTGTTATTGAATAAGGATGGTGCATACCAAAATTGGAAATCGGATATAGTTTCTAAAGGGAAAGCATATACCGTAGAAGATATAATACAATATGCGGACACCCATCATCTGGAAAACTTAATCGCTATTGATAATACGGCGAGTCAGGAATTTGTTGAGCAGTATAATACCCTTGTCAATCATGGTTTTGACCTCGTGTCTTCAAATAAAATTGCTAATACCATAGACTTGAAATTCTATCACGACTTGAGAGCAAATCTAGATAAACATCAAAAACGATATTTATATGAAACCAATGTTGGAGCAGGATTACCATTAATTGACACCATAAAGTTGTTACATTTATCTGGTGAAAATATTACACGGGTTAGAGGTGTATTTTCGGGGTCGTTAAGTTATTTATTTAATAATTTTTCTAAAGAGGATTGTGCTTTTTCCGAAGTTTTACAGGAAACAGTTAACAAAGGGTTTACCGAACCAGATCCAAGAGAAGATTTGGGAGGCAATGATGTGGCTCGCAAGCTGTTAATTTTAGCACGCGAGTTGGATTTGCATAATGAGATAACTGATGTTAAGATTCAAAATCTAATCCCTGAGAGATTGAGAACTTTAGAATCTTCGGAGTTTTTGAAATCTTTTGATACCATGAATGATGAGTTTCAGAAAATTAAGGACAATCAAGAAGAAGGTCATGTACTCCGATACATAGGCGATTTAAACGGCGATTTAGCCGACGATGATGGTGCAATTCTAGATGTAAAGTTAGTATCAGTACCAGAAAGTTCACCTTTAGGAGCGTTAAAAGGTTCCGATTCTATATTCGAAATTTATACAGAATCTTATGGTACACAACCCTTGGTCATTCAAGGCGCAGGCGCAGGTGCACAAGTAACAGCAAGAGGCGTTTTTGGTGATATTTTAAGATTAACAGAAATTAATAATTAACGTAATAATGATTAAGAGATTTATGTCAGTTTGAGTGCCAAATCTCTGATTTGGTGTATCGAAAACAAATAAATTAGATACTAAAAGTCCTTCTCGATAATAAATTCTTTCAGAATTTCACTCGAAGTGACAGGTATAACTTTTAGGCATTATAAAATAAATACAATGAGCACAAAACACTTTGAAACACAAGCGATAAGAAATCAAACGGAACGTTCACAATTTTCCGAGCATTCTACACCATTATTTTTAACCTCAAGTTTTGTGTTTGATGATGCCGAAGACATGCGTGCTTCTTTTGCTGAAGAAAAGGAGAGAAACCTTTACAGTCGATTTTCAAATCCAAATACCACGGAATTTGTTAATAAAATTGTGGCTATGGAAGGTGCAGAATCTGGTTATGCTTTTGCTACAGGAATGGCAGCAGTGTTTTCGTCGCTTGCTGCATTGTTAAATAGCGGCGACCATATTGTTTCAGCACAATCGGTATTTGGTTCAACGCACACTTTATTCACTAAGTTTTTTCCAAAGTGGAATATTACAACAAGCTATTTTAAAGTAGATGAGGTTGATACTATTGAAAGTTTAATTACCCCAAATACAAAGATTTTATATGCCGAATCACCCACAAATCCAGCAGTAGATATTATAGATTTGGAAGTGTTAGGGAACATTGCAAAAAAGCATAATCTAATTTTGGTTATCGATAATTGTTTTGCTACACCATATTTGCAACAGCCTATTAAGTTTGGAGCCGATTTAGTAATTCATTCAGCAACCAAATTAATAGATGGGCAAGGACGTGTTTTAGGAGGTGTAACCGTTGGAAAAGCCGATTTGGTTAGAGAGATTTATTTGTTTTCGAGAAATACGGGACCTGCAATGTCGCCATTTAATGCTTGGGTATTGTCAAAAAGTTTAGAAACACTTGCAGTAAGAGTTGATAGACATTGTGAAAATGCCTTAAAAGTAGCCGAGTTTTTAGAAGACCACGTAAAAGTGAATTGGGTTAAGTACCCATTTTTAAAATCACATCCGCAATATGAGGTTGCAAAAAAACAAATGAGCCAAGGTGGAAGTATTGTAGCGTTTGAAGTAAAAGGAGGTGTAGAAGCCGGACGTAAATTTTTAGACGCCATTAAATTATGCTCACTCTCTGCAAATTTGGGAGATACACGGAGTATAGTAACACATCCAGCATCAACCACACATAGTAAATTATCGGAAGCGGATCGGTTAGAAGTAAGTATTACAGATGGTTTGGTCCGTATTTCGGTTGGCTTAGAAAATGTAAATGATATTATTAATGATTTGAATCAGGCTTTGAAATGTTGAAATATTGATTGTTTATAAATCAAATAAAGCTAGATCAAATAATTTTTATTCAATTATCGTTTTAAAGAAAAATGACCTTCTATAGTTTCACCAGAATTTAGAGTTATAAGATACCAATAGTCATTGCTCTCTAGAGGTTTACCGTTAAAAGTTCCATTCCATCCACTAGAGTTGTTAGATAATGACTTTAAAAGTTTTCCAAAACGATTAAAAATAGATATGTTATTTATTGTTTTATTTTTATCTATAACTTTCCAAACGTCGTGAATGCCGTCATTATTTGGTGTAAAGTATTTTGGGATGAAAAGATCATTAATTATTGATGGATTAATGGTGACTTTAAAACTAGTTTCATTAAAACAGGTTGAATCGTTTGGATCTACTCCGTAAATATATATAGTCTGAGTTATCGTTATTGAGTCTCCAGCATTTAATAGAATACCGTTGCCACTGGATTCTGTATAAAAATTACCATTAATAAGAGTTGGAAGAATATAATAGTCAATGCTAACAACATCTGCTAAATAGTCAATATTGGGTCGACTGCTAATAGTTATATTAAAGCTAGACTCTTTATTACAGCTTGTATTGCATTGATTTTCGTTATAAATATAAATTTTTTGAGTATTGGTAATAATTTCACCAGAATTTAAATTTGAACCAGATCCGCCAGATCCAGTAAAATATTTGCCATTTATAAGATTTGGTAAAACAAAGCTTTCACATTTTGTTATATCATTAAAGCTGTCCACTTCAATATTACAGGGCAAATTTTCGCATTCCGTTTGATTTGAAACAAATGTAGAGGTTGGGTCTTTTTGAGTCCAGCTAATATCACTATAAATGGGATTATCTACTAATATACAGGTTAATTGAGGGTTATTTGTAACTGAAAAATCAGTAATTAATGAATTACTTCCACTTCTTAAATCAATGTTACACATGTATTGATTATTATTTCCTACTACTCTATATAGTTTAGAATTGACCGAGATATCCAAATTTGTTAATAGAGTTCCACCAAATCTTAATATTTGAATATCTTGATTTTGAGATAAATCTAAATCTGGTATAGGATTGTTTTCACACCACAAACCAAATAAAGAAATGTTATTTGAAAGGTCGATAGAACTTATATTGTTATCAGAAAACAAAAAAACATCAAGGTCTAAACAATTAGTTACATCTAGATTAGATAGTTGATTTCCAACACAAGATATATTTCTTATTGAATACCCATTTGAAACATTTAAAGAAGTTAAAAGATTATTAGATATTTCAAGTTCTTCTAATGAGTTAACTATTGGAATTGTAAAAGTAGATATCTCATTAAGAAAACAAGACAAGTTGATTAAATTAGTATTGTTTTCAATATTTAGATTTGTTATTTGATTAATAAAACAAAAGAAATATTTTAGCAAAGTGTTTTGTGATATGTCTATACTAGCTAACAAATTTTCTCCTATAGAGAGAGTTTCTAAAAGAATATTTTTTGTAACATCTACACTCGTAATTTGATTTCTATCTGCATTTAAAATTTGTAAGTTGGTATTATTACTTAGATCTAAGGATTCAAGCAAGTTATCAGTACAATTAAATAAAACTAGTGAAGTAAAATCCTCTATTCCTGTTAGGTCTGCTATACCTTTAGCTTGTATGAATAGGTTTGTTATACTAGCTATATTTACAGTAGGCACAAAATCATCTAATGGACCAGAATCATAACCTAAATCTATTAAAGCTTGTTCAAAGTTATCATCAGGAATATAGGTGTTTTGTGAAAAACCTATAAAGTTAACTAATAATAGAAATATGGAAAAGTGGTTTTTTAAACTCAAGGTAAAAGGTGCTTTACCTACAAACCTAAAATATTTTTTACTTTAAAACAAGCTTTAAATTTGGTAGTCTTTTGCAAATTATAATTTTTATATTAGCATCATGCTTTCTAAGAAAACAAAATATGGACTAAAGGCACTTGCGTTTATGGCAAGACAAGAAGATAATAAGCCTGTACAGATTGCAACCATTGCTAAAAGTGAATCTATTTCTCAAAAATATTTAGAGAGTATTTTGTTAACACTGCGCAAATCTGGTTTTTTAGGGTCTAAAAAAGGAAAGGGTGGAGGTTATTATTTATTAAAAAGTCCAGAGGATATTAAAATGTCAGGAGTCATGCGAATTTTGGAAGGACCCATTGCTATGGTGCCTTGTGTAAGTTTAAATTTTTATGAAAAGTGTGATGATTGCCCAGACGAGAATGCCTGTGCTGTGCACAATTTAATGATAGAAGTAAGAGATAGTACACTTAATATTTTCAATAATAAGTCGTTAGCCGATTTAATTTCACAATAAAAC